>JAFAHG010000084.1 GCA_019237315.1 Actinomycetota bacterium | reverse complement strand
TGGGCGACGAACCAGGATCCCCGCCTGCAGCTGAACCTGACCGTCAACGGCGGTGGAAGCTCCGACGCGAGCTCGATCACCGATGCGATCTCGATCCGGAACGCCGCGCAGGCGCTTGGCTCGCTCTCCTCGACGAGCGGCGCGGTGGGCTCGAGCGTGACGATCACGGGCACCGGCTTCGAGCATGGGGCGACGCTGTCGATCACCTTCGGCTCGGTCGCGGCGACGGTCACGAGCGGCGGCACGGTCACGTCCACCGGCGCCTTTTCGACGGTCTTCACCGTGCCGTTCTCCGGCAACGGTGCCTACAACGTCGTCGTGAGCGACGGCGTGAACACTCTGACGGCGTCGAGCCAGTACACGGTCACGGGGTCGTTCGACGGGCTCGGCTGGACGAGCACCACCCACAGCGGCGCGGCATCGCTCTCGTGCGGGACGATCACACAGTCGAACACGTGCACCTTCGCGCCGCTCGGCGGCACAGGCAACTACACGGGGAAGATCACGTTCGAGACGGCCGCGGGGGCCGCGGTCACGAACACGAGCGGCGGGGCGTACTCGGTTTCGGTCAGCTGCGCCACGGTCAGCAGCCCGGGTGCGTCGTGCACCTCGTCGGCAGGGTCGATCGCGAACGGCGCCTCGGCGACGACGAGCGCCTTCCAGATGACCGGCCTGGGGGCAGGCTGGAAGTCGACGATGACGAATACCGTCGTCGTGAACGGCATCACCTACACGCTCGCCACGACCGGCTGGTGAACCTCGCCTACGCGGCCCTGGCGTTCGTGCCTGCGCTCGCGGTCGGGAGCTTCCTCAACGTGGTGGCCTCCCGGCTGCCCCTCGGCCGCTCGATCTCGAAGCCGCGGTCCGCGTGCATGCACTGCGGCGCCGAGATCCGCGCGCGCGACAACATCCCTGTCGTCTCCTGGCTCCTGTTGCGCGGCCGCTGCCGCGACTGCGGCGCACGGATCGGGTGGCGGTACCCCGCAGTCGAGCTCGCGACGGCGCTGCTCGTCGCGGCCTGCTTCGCCGAGTTCGGGCTGACGTTCCACGCATTCGCGGGCGCGGTCTTCTGCGCGGCGCTCGTCGTGATCTCGGCCACCGACATCGAGCGACGGATCGTCCCGAATCTCGTCGTGCTGCCGGCGGCCGTCGTCGTGCTCGCGTTGATGGAAGCGTGGAAGCTCTCGATCGAGTGGCCGGCGGCCGGCCTCGGCGCCGCGCTCTTCTTGTTCCTCGCGGCGCTCGCCTACCCGGCGGGGATGGGGATGGGCGACGTCAAGCTCGCGCTCCTCCTCGGCGTCGGGACCGGCAAGGCTGTGCCGCTCGCGCTCTTCGCGGGGATGATCTTCGCGCTCGTCCCGTCAGCGGTGCTCTTCGCGCGCCACGGCCGGGCCGCCCGGAAGATGAAGATCCCCTTCGCGCCGTTCCTGGCGCTCGGCGGCTTGCTGGCGCTCTTCGCCGGTCACGACATCATCCACTGGTACCTGCACTAACCGGCGCGTCCGAAACGGCCATGTCCGGGGTCTGACCCCGGACATGGCCCGAAGGGACATGCCTAGACGGAGACGACGCGCGCGAGCTCTTCGACCGACGTGAGGCCGGCGGCGACCTTTGCCAGGCCGTCGTCCCACATCGTCCGCATGCCGGAGCGCAGCGCTTCGCGCTCGATCTCCTCGCGGCTCGCCTTCGTCGCCGCGAGACCTTCGAGCGACTCGGTCATCGTCAGCAGCTGGTAGATGCCGATCCGGCCCTTGTAGCCCGTCTGGCCGCAGCGCGGGCATCCGCGCTTGCGGTAGAAGCCGATACCGTCCTGCGCCGCCGCGACGTCGGGCGACACGCGGGCCTGCAGGAGCTCCTCCACCGACGGCGAGTAGAGCTCGCAGCAGTGCGAGCAGAGCTTCCGCGCGAGCCGCTGCGCGAGCACCGCCGAAACCGCCGAGCCGGTGAGGAACGGTTCGACGCCCATCTCGTTCAGGCGCGTCAGCGTCGACGGTGCGTCGTTCGTGTGCAGCGTCGAGAGCACGAGGTGACCGGTGAGTGCCGCCTCGATCGAGATCTTGGCGGTCTCGCCGTCGCGGATCTCGCCGACCATCACCACGTCGGGGTCGGAACGGAGGATCGACCGTAGCGCGGTCGCGAACGTCAGCCCGGCGCGCTGGTTGATCTGCACCTGGTTCACCGACGCGAGCCGGTACTCGACCGGATCCTCGACGGTGATGATGTTGATCTCCGGCCGGTTGATCTCGGCAAGCGCCGCGTACAGCGTCGTCGTCTTGCCCGAGCCGGTCGGCCCCGTCACGAGGAGCGCGCCCGTCGGCTTGCGGATCAGCTGCCGGAGCTCCGCGATCATCTCGTCCGACATCCCGAGCTCCTCGAGCGTCGGCGCGCGCTTCGACTTGTCGAGAAGGCGCATGACGACCGACTCGCCCTCGACCGTCGGCAGCGTCGCGACGCGGATGTCGAGCAGCCGGCCCGCCGTCGCGGCAGACAGCGAGATGCGTCCGTCCTGCGGCTTGCGCCGCTCGGCGATGTCGAGCTTGGCGAGAACCTTCAGGCGCGTGACGACGCCGTTCGAAAGGCGCTTCGGGATGCGCTGCACCTCCTGCAGCACGCCGTCGATCCGGAACCGCACGAGCAGGCAGTCCTCCTGCGGCTCGACGTGCACGTCCGACGCGCCGTCGTCGGCCGCCTGGTGGATCAACGCGTTGACGAGGCGGACGAGCGGCGCGTCCGAGATGCCGTCGTCGGCCTCGAGGTCGTCCGCGTCATGCTCGGCTTCGTCCTCCTGCTGCTCGGCGGCGCGGATCTCCGCGCCGACGCGCTGGTCGAACGCCTGCGTCGAGCGGCCGAAGCGGGCGAGCTCCGTGCGCAGGTCCTCGCGCGGTGCGACCGCGAGCTCGACGTTGTGCGCGGTCGCGAGCCGCAGCTCGTCGATGCCCGCGACGTCGGCCGGGTCGACGATCGCGACGTGCAGCGTGTTGCCCTCGAGCTTGAACGGAAGCGCCTCGACGCGCTGGAGGACACCCATCGGAATCTCGGCGACCGCTTCGCGGGACACTTCCTCGGCGAGGATGTCGACGAACGCGAGCCGGAACCGGTCCGCGAGCGCGCGCGCGACGCCTTCGTCGGTGGCGAGGCCTTCGTCGCGCAGGGCCTGTGCGAACGATCCCTTGCCGGCGCGCCCCTTGAGCTGGTTCAGCCGGTCGACCGGGATGAGACCGGTCGGCTCGAGCAGGTCGGCGACGAGCTCCGCGGTCGGGTTGACAGCGTCGTGCGCGGGCGCGGGGGAGCCGGCGGATGCCGCCGTCTCGGTCTCAGGCCCAGTCGTCTTCAGGTCGTCGGCCATATACCTCGATCGAGGTATCGGCAGCGAGAGCCGGACCCGTTAGTGCGAATTTGCGCGAGGGCTAGGCGATCTCGCAGCCCAGGTACTGCAGGGCCAGCACCGCTTCCTGCATGAAGCGGAACGCCTCGTGGGCGGTCGCGAAGCGGTAGGGGCCGCGCCGTATCGGGGCGCCGCCCCCCATCGGGGTCACCTCGGCCTCGACGACCGATGCGCCGTCCTCGGCGTCGAAGCAGCGCAGCTTCGCGATCCAGGTGCCGTCCCGCTGCACCTCGCGGACGAGCTCGGCGCTCACCCGGCGTCCTTCGCCGCCTGGGCGACGACGCTCGCGTCCGTCACGCCCGGGAAGACCGCCGCGAACGTGCCGGGACGGCGGACGACGACGATCGACGGATCCGACGCGCTCGGCAGCTTCGAGGCCATCGCCTCCGCGACGCTCTCCCCGCGGACGTCCAGCGCCGCGAAGCCGACGTGCGCGGCGCGTGCGCCCGCCGCGGCTGCCGCGACGACCGCTCCGTCTCCGGGAACCGGCGCGTAGAGCACTGCGACCACGACGCCGTGCTGCCGAAGCGCCGTCCGAAGCGGAGCGGGCAGCGTCGGGTCGACCTTCGGCGCCGCAGGCCGTCGCGCGACATGCCGAACGACGTGGTGCACGCGCACCGCCACCTTGTGGGGTGGCGGGACGTTGACGGCGATCGGCCCGGGGGGCGTCGCGTTCAGCACCGTCTGCTTCGCGACGAGCAAGAGGAGGATCAGCCCCAGGCCGACGACGATCATCACCTTCTGGCGCTGGTTCAGCGTGACCTTCACAGAAGGTCTATCGGCAGGCGCCGGGGCTGTCTTTACCTCAGGCTGCGCCGGAGACGCCGGTGGCCGCGGCGCACGTGCCGGACTGCACCGTGGAGGCCTTGAAGCCCGTCTGGAGGCTGGTGCCGGGGTCGCCGCCGACGTAGTCGTACGTCGTCGTGCCGCCGTCCTCGCTGTCCTCGATGCAGAAGCCCGCGTCGCTGTTCAGCGAGACGGCCTTGAGGTTCGGCGAGAGGCCCTTCACGATGCCCGCGAGGCTTGCGCCGCTGATGCCGTGGAAGTTGCTGTTCGCCTCGTAGTAGCCCTCCGCCGCCGGCAGCGCCGCACGGACGTTGGAGAGGCCGGCGGCGACCTTCGCCTTACCGGTGAACGCCATGTACGACGGGATCGCGATCGCGACGAGGACGCCGAGGATCACCATCACCACCAGGAGCTCCACGAGGGTGAAGCCTTGATCCCCTGCCAGCCGCTTCTTCGTCTTTCCGATCACGATGCGTTCCTCCGTGTTCGACGGTTACAAATCTCGTATCGGCAGCGGGCCGCGAGTGCTCGCTCCCTGAACCGAGTTAGGACCAACGAGAGGGGCGCGGTCTCCCGCGCCCCTCTCGAACAAGCCGACGACATGCCGGTTAGGCCAGGTGCGTCCAGGCAGTCGTGTCGCATCCACCGGTGCTGACCGACGCGCCGTTCAGCGAGTCGTAGTGGTACGTCGAGCTGCCGCTCACGTCCTGGATGCAGAAGCCGGTTGCGCTGCCCTGTGCCGTGAGGCCGGCCGTGTCGAGGCCGGGGGTTTCGGCGTTGAGGGTGGTCGAGGTGATCGTCGCGTACGAGCCGGTGTTGGCGTAGATCGACTGCGCCGCCGGGATCGCCGAGCGGACGTTGGCCTCGGAAGCTGCGGTGTGCGCCTTGCTCGTGAAGCTGAGGTAGGAGGGCACCGCGATCGCGACCAGGATGCCCAGGATGACGATGACGACCAGGAGCTCAATCAGGGTGAAGCCCTGCTCGCTCGCCAGCCGGTTCTTGATCTTCGAGATCACAGTGTCTCTCCTTGGGGTGTGTACGGGGGTCAGTGAGTCAGTGAGGCTCCCCCCGGATATCGCCACGTCCGCGTCGATCCCTTAGCCCCGTTCGAGGGATATCGCTCACCCAACGTGGGTGAGTCGCAAGCAAAGAGAAGGGCGCGGTCGCCCGCGCCCTTCGAGTCCCCACTGCGGCTTGGAGCTAGGCCATCGTGTACGTCGTGGTGTTGCAGGCACCCGACGCGATCGCGGCCGTGCCGCCGTTCCCGCCGGTGTACGAGTACGTGTAACTCCCTTCGACGTCCTGGATGCAGTAGCCGTCGTACGTCGCGTTGTAGCCGGCCGTCGTCGACGTCGGGATGCCCGGCGCCTCGACGCGGAGCTTCGCCCCGCTCAGCGCGCGGTACGAGTTGACGTACGTGTTGTTGACCGAGTCCTGGTAATAGGCCTCGGCCGCCGGGATCGCCGTGCGCACGTTGGCCTGAGCCGCCGCCATCTGCGCCTTCTGGCGGAAGCCGATGTACGAGGGCACCGCGATGGCGACCAGGATGCCGAGGATGAGGAGGACGATCAGAAGCTCGATGAGCGTGAAGCCCTCCTCGCCTTCCAACCGTTTCTTGATCTTGTCGATGAACACCAGGGCTTCTCCTTGCCGCAGGGGGGTTGGCGAATCGGACCCGTCATGTATCGGCGCCCGTGCGCGCGTTCCCGCACACCCGATCGAGTGAGCCGGGGGAGGAGGACTCACCCACCGTGAGGGATCCTCAAGCCGGGCTTGCAGGCTGCCGATACGACCGACGTGGAGCTCACCTCCGTCGACACGCTGCTCGAGCAGACCGTTGCCCTCGGTGCCTCCGACCTGCACGTCACGGTCGGCGCCGCTCCTGGTGCACGCGTGCGCGGGCACCTGGAGCCGCTCGAAGGCGTCGCGCCGTTCGACGCCGAGTCGATCCGCACGCTCGTCTACCGGATCCTCACGACGGAGCAGCAGAAGCGGCTCGAGCTCGACCGGCAGCTCGATCTCTCGTACGGCGTTCCCGGTCTCGCGCGCTTCCGCATCAACGTGTTCATGCAGCGCGAGTCGCTCGCCGCCGTTTTCCGTGTCATCCCCGACAAGCTGAAGACGCTCGAGGACCTCGGCCTCCCGTCGAGCCTCGCAGACCTCACCAAGCTTCCGCGCGGACTCGTGCTCGTCACGGGCCCGACCGGCTCCGGTAAGTCGACGACGCTCGCGGCGATGATCGACGAGATCAACCGCTCGCGAACCGATCACATCATCACGATCGAGGATCCGATCGAGTTCATGCACGAGCACAAGCAGTGCATCGTCAACCAGCGCGAGATCGGAACCGACGCCGTCAGCTTCGGTGCGGCGCTGCGCGCGGCGCTCCGCCAGGACCCCGACGTGATCCTCCTCGGCGAGATGCGCGACCTCGAGACGATCTCGACGGCCCTCACCGCGGCGGAAACCGGTCACCTCGTCTTCGGCACGCTGCACACGCAGAGCGCGGCCGGGACGATCGACCGCATGATCGACGTCTTCCCCGCCGAGCAGCAGGAGCAGATCCGCACGCAGATCGCGACGTCGCTACAGGGCGTGATCACGCAGACGCTGCTGCCGACCAAGGACGGCCGCGGCCGCGTCGCGGCGCTCGAGATCATGATCCCGGACGACGCGATCCGGAACCTGATCCGCCAGGGGAAGGTCGAGCAGATCTACTCGTACATGCAGACCGGCTCCCGCAGCGGGATGCAGACGATGGAGCAGTCGCTCGCAGAGCTCGTGCAGCGCGACGTCGTCTATCTCGACCTCGCATCGTCGCGTTCGAGCCGCAAGGAAGAACTTCTCGGATTGATCGAGCGCACGGGTGGGGTGTCGGTCGCAGCCGGTGGGCTGCGTGTCGCGGGGGGTTAGGTGTCCGAGCAGCAGTCGATCTGGAAGAAAGAGATCTCCTTCGGCCGGCGCAAGGAAGAGAGCGCGCCGGTTGCGGTCGCCGAGCCCGAGCAGCCGAAGCAGTCGATCTGGAAGAAGGAGTTCCACATCGGCGGCGTTCCGACGGACCACCCTTCGTTCTGGAAGAAGGAGATTCGATTGCTCGCGCCGCGCAAGCCGCCTGTCGTCGCGGCCCCGGCGCCCGCTGTTGCGCCCGTCGCGGAACCGGCGACGGAACCCGTCGAGCTCGATCGTCCCGCGTGGCTCCAGTCGGTTCCCGCCGAGCGGCCTGCGTGGCTGCCGCCGAAGGAAGCCGAGGCCCCGAGCTCAGTGTCTGACACCGTTCCGGTGTCAGACACTCAGGAACGCGCGGCCCCGGCGCGCGCTGTTGCGCCCGTCGCGGAGCCGGCGACGGAACCCGTGGAGCTCGATCGTCCGGCGTGGCTCCAGTCGGTTCCCGCCGAGCGGCCTGCGTGGCTGCCGCCGAAGGAAGCCGAGGCCTCGAGCTCGGTGTCTGACACCGTTCCGGTGTCGGACACTCAGGAACGCGTCACGTGGCGGCCGCCGAAACGCGAGGAGACGTGGGTCGAGCCCGAGCCGGCGCCTGCGCCTACACCGGCGCCCGTCATCTACGTCCCGGAACCCCTGGAGCACCTGAAGAAGATCTTCGCACCGCAGATGGACCGCACGCTCGTCGAGGTCGACGCGCGTCTCGAGGCCGCGCGCGCCGCAGTGCGCGCAGCGCTTGCCGCGCCGCTCCCCGACGGCACCGCCGCTGAGCCCGCGCCCGCGAAGGAGCCGTTCTGGAAGAAGGAGCTGTCGGTCAAGCGCGCGCCGAAGCGGGTTGTCGAGAAGCAGCCGTCGGTTCCGTTCTGGAAGAAGGATCTCTCCTTCAAGCGCGCGCCGAAGCCGGTCGTCGAGAAAGAGGCATCGGTTCCGTTCTGGAAGAAAGAGCTCTCGTTCAAGCGCGCGCCGAAGCCGGTCGAGGAGAAGCAGCCGTCGGTTCCGTTCTGGGAGCGAGAGCTCTCCTTCTCGCGCGGGCCGAAGGCCGACAAGAAGCTCGCGGAGAAGCGCGAGTTCTGGAAGCGCGAGCTCGCCTTCCGCAAGTCGCCGAAGCAGGCGAAGCCGGACGCGCCGAACGTTCCGTTCTGGAAGCGCGAGATCGGCCGCTCGAACAAGACGGCGTCGGCCGGCCACGCGGCGACCAAGCTCGTCGGCCTCCGCATCGGCTCGTCGCAGCTCGCGGCAGCGGTCGTCGACAACAACGGCTCGACGACGCTGCTCCAGCTCGCGCGCGCCGACATCGCCCCGGGCGTCGTCGAGAGCGGCGAGGTGCGCGACACGGCTGCACTCGCCCGCGCGCTCAAGAAGTTCTTCGCGCAGCACAAGCTCCCGCGCAAGGGTGTGCGACTCGGAGTCGCGACGAACCGCATCGGCGTACGCGTGATCGAGATGCCGGCGATCGACGATCCGAAGCTGCTCGCGAACGCCGTCCGATTCCGTGCGCAGGAAGTCCTCCCGTTCCCGCTCACCGACGCAGTGCTCGACCACGTCGTGCTCGCAAGCGAGGATCCCAAGCAGCTGCGCGTGCTGATCGTGTTCGCACACCGCGAGCTCGTCGACGGCTACGCCGAGGCCTGCAAGAAGGCAGGCCTGAAGCTGCACGGTGTCGACTTCGACGCGTTCGCTCTCCTGCGGGCGCTCACGAATCCGCCCGAGACCGACAAGCGTGCCGCGATCGTCGCCGTGTCGATCGGCCACGAGCGCACGATCTTCGCCGTCTCCGACGGCGAGGTCTGCGATTTCGCACGCGTTCTCGAGTGGGGCGGCGCTGCGCTCGACGAGGCGATCGCGACTGCCCTCGAGACGACGCCGGCCGAGGCGGCGGAGATGAAGAAATCGCTCTCGCTCGGCAGCTCCGACCCCGAGTTCACGAAGGTCCGCGCCGCCGTCCGCGACGAACTGCAGACGCTCACGCGCGAGCTCGTCTCCTCGCTTCAGTTCTACCAGTCGCGTCCCGGCTCACTCGACATCGGCGAGCTGCTGCTCACCGGCGGCGTCGCCAATCTCGAGGGCCTCGCCGACGAGCTCGCACGCCAGCTCGGCGTTCCGGTCCGCGTCGGCGACCCGTTGCACCGCGTCACCGTCGGCAAGTCGCTGCGCACGCCGGAGCAGCTCGGCTCGCTCGCCATCGCCGTCGGACTGGGGATCGAGAGCTGATGCGCGCGGTCAACCTCCTTCCGAGAGACGTCGTCTCGATCGGCCCCGTCGGGCTGCCGAAGGCCGTGCCGATCGTCGGCGCGTGCGCGGTGCCGGCGGTTGCGCTCGGGCTCGTCATCGTCGGCGTGCGCGGCGCGCACTCGGTCGTCGCGGAGAAGACACGCGAGCTCGCGGCGCTGCAGGTCCAGGTTCAGAAGGCGGCGAAGGCGCACGCGAAGGCCACACCCGTTCGTCCCGTCGTCGACACCGCGGCGTTGATCCAGGCTCGGTCGGCCCGCCTGACCGCGCTGGAGGCGGCGCTCACGAAGGAGATTCCCTGGGACGACACGATGCGCGAGATCGCACGCGTCGTGCCCTCGGACGTCTGGTTCACGAGCATGTCGCTCGTGTCGCCGAGCCCGGCGAACCCCTCCGCACCGACGCCGACCTCGTCGACGCCGGGTGCGACGCCGACGACGATGACGCTGCAGGGCGAGGCGCTCGGAGAGGAGGGCGTCGCGGCGCTTCTCACGCGGCTCCAGCTCGTTCCGTCACTCTCGAACGTCGCGCTCGGGACGACGGCGCAGTCGTCGGTGGGCGCGAAGACCGTCGTCCAGTTCACGATCACCGGGTCGATCGCCGCTCCGGTCACCCCGCCCGCGACGACGCCCACCACGGGGACGACGACACCGTGAAGCGCGAGCTCAACATGAAGTGGCTGACGCGTGAGCGGTTGATCTTCCTCGGGATCCCGATCGCCGGGCTCCTCTTCGGCCTCGTCGGCTACATGGGGCTCGTCCTGCCGCAGAAATCGAAGGCCTCGGCGCTCGACGCCCAGATCGGCGCGGCGCAGATGGCCCTCGTCGCGCCGTCGCACGCAACGAAGGCGCCCGACGCGCACGCGGCGGATCTCTTCCGCCTCACGAAGGCGATGCCCGACACGCCGGACATGGCCGGCATCGTCCTGCAGCTCGCGCGGCTCGCAAACCAGAGCTCGGTCACGCTCGACTCGATCGCGCCCGCGACGGCGTCGCCCACGCCGAACGGCTACGGCGTGCAGCCGCTCGGCATCAGCATCGAGGGAAGCTACGCCGCGATCACGAAGTTCATGCAGCTCCTGCGGCAACAGGTGTCGGTCGCCAAGGACGGCTCGATCGCTGCGACCGGCCGGCTGATGCTCGTCGACCAGCTCGCGCTGCAGACGAAGGACGCGAAGACGCTCACGGCGAGCGTGAACCTCGACACGTTCGTCTATGGGATGACGCCGCCGCCCGCGGCGCCCGCGGGCCCGACGGGAGCGAGCGGTGCCACGACGACGACGACCACGACCACGACCCCCACGGGGAGCGCGGGATAGTGGCTGCGAAGCGGCTCAGTCCCGCGCAGGCGAAGGCGCAGAAGCAGAAGCGCCTCGTGATCATCCTCGCCGTCGTCTTCGTCGGCGTCCTCGCGATCCAGGTGCCGAAGCTGATGAAGCAGATGTCGCCGCCGCCGTCGGGCATGCGCCCGCCGAACCCGGGGACGACGGCGGTTGCAGCCGCGCCGACCGTCGTTGCAACAGGGACCACCACCGGAGCCAGAACGGGCAAGCTCGCGAACTTCTCGACGCTTCCGCTCAAGGACCCGTTCCACGCGCTCGTGCAACTGCCCGCGGGCAGCCCGGCTGGAGGCGCTGCGGGTTCACCCGCCGCGGCTGCGGCGAAAGCTGCGCCCAAGCCCAAGCCCAAGCCGGCGAAGAAGAAGACTCCGCCCGGCCCGATCGGCTTCACGTCGAAGCTGCCGCCGCCGAACGCCGCGCTGATCGGCATGGACGGCCGCAAGCAGGTCGTGTTCGTCGGCGATCCGTTCCCGACGTGGGAGCCGATGTTCAAGCTCGTCGCGGTCACGAAGAAGGGCGTGAAGATCGGCGTGCTCGGCGGCTCGTTCACGAGCGGCGTGCCGACGCTCGCGCTCGCACCCGGGAAGCGGCTCACGCTCGCGAACCAGTCGGACGGCTCGAAGTTCGTCATCCAGGTCGTCAAGCTCACCTACGCGACGAAGCCGGCGGCACCGGCGACACCGGCGAACGCGACGACTCCCGCCGCGACGGCGCCCACGCCGGCCGCAACCACGACAACCACGCCCTCGACCACGGGCTAGTGCTCCGCCGTCTCGTCCACGAAGAGTCGGGCGTCGCGCTCGTCTTCGCCCTGATCACCATCGTCGTCCTCTCCGGGCTCGCGACGGCGGTGAGCATGGAGGTCACAGTCAACGAGCGCAATGCGGGCCAGTCCGCCGCCGGCGACCGCGCGTTCGCGCTCGCGGAGCTTGGTATGTCGTACGCGGCGGGCTACGTCTACAACGCGAACGCGACGCACGTGCGCCCGTCGACGTCGTCGACGACGTTCTCGCAGGACGGCGGCTCGGTGACCTATTACGCGTCGACCTCGGACAACGTGAACTTCGTCGCCACGGGCGTCGGCACCTACAGCGGTGTCACGAGGACCGTGACCGAGCAGATCAACGACCCGCTGCCGGTGCAGACGCCGAACCAGACCGCCTGGAACTACCTCTATGCGAGCAACCCGTCCGGCTGCACGAACCTGTCGGGCGGCGTGACGGTGAGCGTCCCGTTCTTCACGAACGGCGACTTCTGTCTCGCAGGCGGCTCGCACTTCACGGGTACGCAACTCCAGGTCGGCGGCAACCTCACCCTCGCCGGCGGCTCGAACGTCGGCACGAGCGGTACGAAGCTCACAACGCTGAACATCGTCGGCGCGTCGTGCACCGACAACGGCACGACCGTCACGACAGGAACCGGCGTGTGCGACGGGAACCACGCGAGCATCTACGCGACCTCGGTCGGCCGCACGCTCAACCCCTCGCTGACGATGCCGACCGCGAACTTCGCGAGCACCTATTCGACGCAGGCAGGGTTGACGGCGACCGGCTGTCCGGCGGGCCTCCTCGACGGCAACGGCGTCATGGACAACAGCCAGGTGACTGCGACGCTGACCTCGGCACTCTTCTCCGCGTCGTCCTACGACTGCAAGGTCGGGTCGAACGAGATCAAGTGGACGCCGAGTGGCACCTGCGGGAGCGGCGCGAGCGGGACGATGCAGGTGACCGGCACTTTCTACTTCGACGGCAGCCTCGACGACAAGTGCGGCAGCGTCGTCTACTCCGGCCAGGCGAGCTTCTACTTCACAGGCGGCGTCAAATTCGAGGGCGGCTCGACGTTCTGCGGGATCACGAACTGCACCGCGTCGTGGAACCCGGACACGAACGGGATCATCATGGTCGCCGACTGCTGGGCGAACTCGACCGGAAGCGTCCAGATCACGACGAAGTGCGCCTATGACACCGGCGGCTCGACGATCCAGATCGGGCTGTACGACACAACCGACTACGAGATCGACGGCGGCGCGACCAACATGGGCCCCGTCCTCTCGACCACGATGGCCCTCGCCGGCGGGAGCTCGACCCTGATCCCGTTCCACACGATGCCGCCCGGGACGCCGCTCAACTACGACACGAGCTACCCGGCCGCGTCGACGCCGACGAACTGGAACGGCTAGACGCCTAGCCGGCGTCGAAGCCGGCGGTCAGCCGCATGACCTCGGGGCTCCCCGTCTGGCTCAGGTCGCGGACGAGCACGGTGACGATGCGCTCCGTGCGTGTGCCGACGTTCGTCACGTCGTGGACGAACGTCTCGATCTTGTAGGAGTGGCCGTTGCTCCCCGTCGTCGTTTGGACCGGGAGGCAGTTCGCAGACGAGCCGCACGAGGTGTTGACCTCGGTTCCCGAGAGCGATGCGTCGTCGGTCACCCAGGTCGCGTCGTAGGAGCCGTTTCCCGACGTCTTGGTATTGGTGACCGTCGTCGAATCGAGACCGATCGAGGAGTAGACCAGGCCTCCGTAGAGCTCCATCTGCTTGTCCGCGATGGTCGCCGCCACGGTCTTGCTGCCTGCGCTGCGCGTCGCGAGTGCGCCCTCCTCGAAACCGGCGGCGAGAGCGAGCAGCGCGATCGCGAGGACGGCCATCGCGACGACCATCTCGACCATGCCGAAGCCCTCGTTCTGACGCAGGCGGACGCGCACCCCTGGGTCATCGGCATCCGGGCCGTCCCGCTCAAGCCCCGCGCCCACCCTGCCGATTTGAGAACCGTGGCGACATTCGCCTACAACGCGATCAACGCCGAGGGGCTCGAGTTCGACGGCGTCCTGAGCGCCGCCGACCTCGCGTCGGCGCTCGACCAGCTGCGGTTGCGCGGCCTGCTCGCCGACCGGCTGGAGCAGGTCGACGACGGCCATGAGAAGGGGTCGACGGTCGGCGCCTTCAAGGGGGTCAAGCCGAAGTCGCTGCAGATCTTCTCGCGGCAGTTCGCAACGATGATCGAAGCCGGCATGAACGTCGTCGGGTCGCTCGTGATCCTCGAGCAGCAGACGGACGACGCAGTGCTGGAGAGCGTCATCTCCGCATTGCGCGAGGACGTCGAGGCCGGGCTTCTCCTCTCGGAGGCGATGGCGCGCCATCCGAAGGTGTTCAACCGGTTGTACGTCGCGATGGTCGAGGCGGGCGAGGCCGCCGGTGTCCTCGACATCGTCCTCGACCGCGTCGCCCTCCAGATCGAGAAGTCGGAGCAAATCAAGCGGCGCGTGAAGAGCGCGATGATCTACCCGACGATCGTGCTCATCTTCGCCACGCTCGTTCTCATCGGGATGCTCCTCTTCCTCGTCCCGATCTTCACGAAGATCTTCGCGAGCCTGCACGGGCAGCTGCCGTCGTTGACGAAGGACGTCGTCGCCGCGTCGAACGTTCTGCGCAACGACTGGTTCATCCTGTTCCCGCTCTGGGGCGGCTCGATCTTCGGGTTCTTCCGCTGGAAGAAGAGCGACCGCGGACGTCCCGTGTGGGACCGCATGCGTCTGCACTTCCCGATGAAGATCGGCCTGACGATCCGCAAGATCACGATGGCGCGCTTCTCACGCACACTGTCGACGCTCGTCGCGGCCGGCGTGGACATCATCAAGGCGCTCGAGATCACCGGCCAGACGTCGGGCAACTGGGTGGTCGAGAACGCCCTCGACAACGTGCGCACGCGCGTGCGGGAAGGCGCGACCATCGCGCAGCCCCTGATCGACGACCCCGTGTTCCCGCCGATGGTGAGCCAGATGGTGCGCATCGGCGAAGAGACCGGAGAGCTCGAGAAGATGCTCGGGAAGATCGCGGACTTCTACGAAGACGAGGTCGACGCGTCGATCGCGTCGCTCACGTCGATCGTCGAGCCGGTGATGATGATCGGCGTCGGGATCATGGTCGGGATCATCCTCATCGCGATGTACCTGCCGATGTTCAAGATGCTCTCGCTCGTGCACTAGACGGCGCTTTACGCGAGCATTACGTTCCACAGACCGCCGACTCACGGCGGACTGGAACCATCGAGTCGCTCATGCGCCTTCGCCGGACACTCGCGCTCGCGGTTCTTGCCGCCGCAACCTTCGCCGCCTCCGCGGCTGCCGACTCGTTGCCGCCGGGCTGGTCGCACGCGCAGATCAACGTCGTCGGTGCCCACGGCCAGGCACACACCCTCGTGTACGACCGCGGCGTCGTGACCGCCGTGACGTCGTCCTCGCTGACGCTTTCCGAGCCGGACGGGAGCAGCGTCACGATCCAGGTCGCCCCCGACGCGGTCGTGACGGTGGACAAGCAGCCCGGCTCGTTCTCGCAGATCCAGGTCGGCTCGAATGCCGAGACGTACGGCGTCGACGGCAACCCCGCGCGGAAGGTCTGGGCGACCTCGCCGCCCGTCAAGACCGCCGGGCGTGTGACCGCCGTGACGTCGTCCTCGCTCACGTTGACCGAGAAGGACGGCACCGTCGCGACGATCCCTGTCGCCCCCGACGCGGTCGTGATGGTCGACAAGCAGCCGGGCTCGTTCTCGCAGATCCAGCCGGGGTACTCGGCGACGACGGTCCAGACAGGAAGCGCTCCGGCGGCCCACGTCTACGCCACGTCGCCTCCGCCGCCGCCCGTCCACAACTCCGGTCGCGTCATGGCTGTCGACGCGTCGTCGATCACGCTGCGCCAGGCGGACGGGACGACGGTCACGATCCAGGTCGCGTCCGACGCGACCGTTCTCGTCGGCGGCCAGCCGTCGTCGCTCTCCGCGATCCAGCCCGGCTTCCACGCGACGACGACGAGCCAGGGGAGCGCACCCGCGCGGCGCGTGACCGCCAACCCGCCGCCCGCCCGCGGGCCGAGCGGAGGCGGCGGCACGAAGCCGTAGACTCGCACTGATGTCCGGAACCGTCCTCCTCGTCGAGGACGAGCCCTCGGTCGGCGAGCTCGTCCGCAGCTATCTGGGCCGCGACGGCTACCGCGTCATCTGGGTGCGCTCCGGCGAGGACGCGCTCGTCGAGCTCGACCGGCACCAGGTCCGGATCGTCCTCCTCGACGTCGGACTGCCGGGGATGGACGGCTTCGACGTCTGCCGCACGATGCGCGCGCGGTCGCGCGTGCCCATCCTCATGCTCACCGCGCGCGACGAGGAGCCCGACCGCGTAGTCGGCCTCGAGGTCGGCGCAGACGACTACCTGACGAAGCCGTTCTCGCCGCGCGAGCTCGTCGCGCGCATCAAGGCGATCCTGCGCCGCGCCGAGCCGCAGCCCGAAGGTCAGGTGCTCACGCTCGGCGACGTCGTCGTCAACCGCGAGACGCACGACGTGACGATCGCGGGCGAGCCCGTCGAGCTGACGGCGAAGGAGTTCGACCTCCTCGCGTACTTCATCGCGAACGTCGGCGCGCTTCTCTCGCGCGACCAGCTGCTCGACCGCGTGTGGGGCGTCGAGTATCCCGGCGGCACGCGTACGGTGGACGTGCACGTCGCGCAGCTCCGTCGCAAGCTCGGCCGTCCCGATCTGATTCGCACCCTCCGCGGCGCCGGCTACAAGGCCGTTTCGCCATGAAGACGTTGCGCGGCCGGCTGTTCGCGGCCGTCCTGGCGGCGATCGTGCTGACGGTCGCGCTCACCGTTGCCATCGGCGCCGCGCTGACGCGCCGCACCGCCGACCACAACACGCGTGTCAGCCTCGCGCGCCGCGCCGACCTGCTCGCTGCGGAGGAGCAGCAGCAGCCGAGCTACATCGCGGAGAACTACCTCGCCGACAACGTGCGCGTGATCGTCCAGCGGCGCGCGGCGATGGGGAAGTACGTGAACCCGTCGCGAAGCGCGAACGGCAGCCTGAAGTTGAACGGGACCACTTACATCTACTCGTACCGGCCGATCGGCCCGCGCGGCCTGCTCCTCCTCGAGCCGCGCACGCGCCCTGCGGGCTGGGGCTCATTCCTGCGCGACCTCCTCGTCGCGGGCGGGGTGGGCGCCGTGCTCGCCGCGCTGATCTCGTTCGTCCTCGCGGGCTCCGTCGTGCGTCCGATCCGGCGGGTTTCGGACGCGAGCCGCGCGCTCGCGGAAGGCGGATCGCCGGAACCACTGCCCCTCGGCGGCACCGCGGAGCTCGCTGCGCTCGCGCAGAGCTTCAACGAGATGTCCACCCAGCTCGACGCATCGCGCGAGGCCGAACGGAACTTCCTCCTGTCCGTGAGCCACGAGCTGAAGACCCCGCTCACGGCGATCCGCGGCTACGCGGAAGGGCTCGGCGAGGGGGCCTTCGACCCGCGGGTCGCCGCCGACACGATCCTCGTCGAGACGAGGCGGCTCGAGCGGCTCGTCCACGACCTGCTCGACCTCGCGCGCATGAACCGGCGGTCGTTCCAGGTGCGCAGCGAGCCGGTCGACCTCGGTGCGCTCGCGCGCGAGGTCGTCGCACGACACGACGCGACCGCGCGGAACTTCGGCGTCGCGCTGCATGCGGAGGCTGGAGACGCGTGGGTGACGGCCGACCACGACCGCGTGCTGCAGGTCGCGTCGAACCTCGTCGAGAACGCGCTGCGCGCGACCCCTCGCGGCGGCTCGGTCGTCGTGCGGGCGCTAGGCGACACCCTCGTCGTCTCCGACACGGGCCTCGGGCTCGCCGACGACGACGTCGCGCGCGCGTTCGACCGGTTCTTCCTCTACGACAAGTACGGGAAGGAAAGGCCGGTCGGGAGCGGCCTCGGACTCGCGATCGTGAAGCAGCTCGTGACCGCCATGGAAGGCGACGTCGACGTGCGCAGCCGCGCTGGAAACGGCGCGACCTTCACCGTTCGCCTGCCGTCAGTGGAGCTGCGACGTGTCGACGACCTCGAAGTCGCGGCCCGTCACCCGGCCGAGACTGTGTAGGTCGTCGTTCGACCAGCGCGGGTCCGGCGCGCCGCTGATGTACCAGGGGGAGCCGTTGTCGGCCAGGATCATCCCGTAGCGCTTGAGCGTCTCGAGCACCGCGCGCGCCTGCGGCGGGAAGCCGCGCGTGTCGAAGCTCGCCTTCAGGCGCACGCGCAGTCCCATCGGCGGCAGCGACGGGTCGCTCGAGTCGCTTGCGTAGTGACGCGCGGGATAGATGTACGCGCGGCGCGTGCGCTCGGCGGTGAAGCGAAGCGCGTGCTGGAGGTCGCCATAGCGCGCGAGGCCCGGCAGGATCGGCAGGCCGGCGGCGTCGGCGGACGTCCAGCCCGCCGGGCGAAGCGCGTTCGAGCGCAGGTTCCAGATCGCGCCGGATCCCGCCGCCCAGCCGCTGCCGGTCCGATGCAGCGCGTAGAGCTCGTACAGCGTGCACGTGTCGCGGTCGACGACCAGCGCGTGCCGGTCGCCGTCGTCGGGATGCGGGTCGCCCTCGATCGGCACGTCATTCGGTATCGGGTACGGCCCCTTGTCGGACTCGTCGGCGTAGTCGAACGCGGGGTGCACCTTCGGCGTGCTCTTGCCGGAGACGACGACGTACGGGATCCCGATCTTCTGGCCGTCGTAGAGCCCGGAGCCGAAGTCGGCGTGCACCGGCGCGTCGAGCCCGATCGCGCGGATCATCGCCGCGGAGTTCTTCGCCACCGGCAGGGTGTCGACGCGCTCGTTCCATGGGTTGTTCGCGGGGAACACCGGGCAGCCGCCGATCACGGGGACGCTGCCGCCGCCGATCGTGAGCAACGCGAGTGCGAGCAGCGCGCGCATCACCGGGTAGACGCCCGGCGCGCAGAAAACTTGCCCCGCGGGGGCCTCAGGCCTCGGACTTCGACGACGGCCACGGCGGCAGGCTAGCCACCGCCTCGCAGCTCGTCTGCGGCTCGCCCTCGCAGCAGCCGAGCTTGAAGCGGCAGCGCGCGCACTGCCACGTGCCGTGCCGCCACTCCATCTCCGCGCCGCAGCGCCAGCACCGTTCCGTCACGGACCCGACCGTAGGAAAACGGCCGGACGTTTCGTCGTCAGGCGGGTAGAATGGCGCCTCTCGCGGCGGCGTAGCTCAGCTGGTCAGAGCGCCGGACTCATAACCCGGAGGTCGGTGGTTCGAGCCCACCCGCCGCTACTCCCAACGGCAGACGGACGCGCCGGCAAAGCCGGCCCGTCCTGAGGTCGGCGCGGCAGGCCGCGCCTGGGCGGAGGTCGGTGGTTCGAGCCCACCCGCCGCTATTTCGCTCTTCGCGGCTACAATGCCGCGGCCCCAAGGCAGTGCGTCAGCCTGCCTGAAGCGGAAAGGAACCATGGCCAAGTCCGGCGTCAGAGTTGCGGTCACCCTCGCCTGCACCGAGTGCAAGCGGCGCAACTACCAAACCAACAAGTCGAAGCGGAACTCCCCGGATCGCGTGGAGTTCAGCAAGTACTGCCGCTGGTGCGGCCACCACACCCCGCATAGGGAGACGCGCTAGTGGCGAGCGACGCCGGACTGCCGCGCAGGCAGCCTGCCTCTGCACGCCCGGCGGGCGAGGTCGAGGCACGCGACCGCCGCGGCGGCCTGATCGGCTTCGCCCAGGAGTCGTGGGCCGAGCTGCAGAAGGTCGAGTGGCCGAGCCAGAACCAGGTCGTCCAGGGGACGGTCGTCGTCCTCGTCGCCTGCATCATCGTCGGGGTCTACCTGTACGCGAACGACCAGCTCTGGAAAGAAGTCGTACAGAAGGTCCTGATCAAGTAGCCATGTTCCGCTGGTACGTCGTCAACACCTATTCGGGCCACGAGAACAAGGTGAAAGCCAATCTCGAGCACCGCATCGAGTCGATGGGGCAGCGCCCGCGCTTCCGGCGCGTCGTCGTCCCGACCGAGCAGGTGATCGAGACGAAGGACGGGCAGAAGGTGCAGACCGAGAAGCGCGTCCTCCCGGGCTACGTCCTCGTGAACATGGACCTGAACGACGACGCCTGGACGGTCGTGAAGAACACGCCCGGCGTCACCGGGTTCGTCGGCGCCGGCTCGAAGCCCGTGCCGCTCGGCCAGGGCGAGGTCGACCGCATCCTCAAGACCGGCGCAGCGACCGCCGAGCGCCCGCGCGCGCAGGTGCAGTTCCAGCTCGGCGAGTCCGTGAAGGTGACGAGCGGCCCGCTCTCCGACTTCGACGGTGAGATCGTCGACGTGAACGCCGACCAGCAGAAGCTCAAAGTCCTCGTCGACATCTTCGAAAGGCAGGTCCCCGTCGAGCTCGGCTTCGACCAGGTCAAGAAGCTCGACTAATTCCCATGGCAAAGAAAATTCTCACCGTCATCAAGCTGCAGATCCCCGGCGGGCAGGCGAACCCGGCGCCGCCGGTCGGTCCTGCGCTCGGCCAGCACGGTGTCAACATCATGGAGTTCTGCAAGGCGTTCAATGCGCAGACCGCGCAGGAGAACGGCCGCATCACGCCGGTCGAGATCACGGTCTACGAGGACCGCAGCTTCGACTTCATCACGAAGACGCCGCCGGCCGCCGTCCTGATCAAGGAGGCGCTGCGGCTCGAGAAGGGCTCCGCGGAGCCGAACCGGAGCAAGGTCGGCCGCCTGTCACGCGACCAGATTCGCCAGATCGCCGAGACGAAGCTCGTCGACCTGAACGCGCGCGACGTCGAGCAGGCCATGAAGGTGATCGCGGGCACCGCCCGCAGTATGGGAGTGGAGGTCGAGAGCTAGATGCTGCACGGCAAGAAGTACCGC
>JAFAHG010000152.1 GCA_019237315.1 Actinomycetota bacterium | reverse complement strand
CGTCCGCAACGGCGAGAAGGAGGCCACGAACTACTTCTTCAGCATGGGCGACCAGCGGGACGTGCTCGAGCTCACGTTCAACCACGACGGACGCACGTACGAGATGGGCACCGGGTACGGGCACATCGCGATCGGCGTCGACGATCTGGACGCGACGCTCGCCGCACTCGAGCAACAGGACATTCGGCCGGAACGGGAGCCGTACCGCGTGCGCGAGGGCGGGTCGCGTCTCTGCTTCGTCCGCGACCCCGACGACTATCGCATCGAGCTGCTCGACCGCAGCGGCCGCTAGCTCAGATCAGATCTCCTCGGCCGTCGCGGTCATCGGGCCGCCGGCGTCACCGGTGTTCAGCGTTCCCCTCGGTTCGATGAGGAGGATCGCTGCTTCCTCGTCCGCGCGCGGGCAGTGCTCGACACCGCGGGGGACGACGAAGAACTCGCCCGGATCGAGCTCGACATCGCGATCGCGCAGCTGAATCGTCACGTGTCCGTCCAGGACGAGGAAGAAGTCGTCGGTGTCGTCGTGCCTGTGCCAGACGAATTCGCCTTTCAGCTTTCCGACGCGCACGTCGTTGTCGTTGTAGCGGCCGACGATCTTCGGCTTCCAGTACTCGTCGAAGAGAGCGAGCTTGTCGGCGAGGTTGACCTTCTCGTTCATCGCGTCCTCCGTCTGCGTGGATCCTGCGCCGGCTTGACGGGGCATCGCACTCTCCGGAAGATGCACGCATGCTGCTGTACAACAGCCCCGTGTCGGGCAACTGCTACAAGGTGCGGCTTCTCCTGGCGCACCTAGGCATACCCGTTGAGCGCAGGACGCTGGACGTCGTGGACCGCTCGAACCGTCCGGAGCTCCTCGGCGATCTGAACCCCGCGCTGCGAGTACCGACCATCGTGCTCGACGACGGGAGGCCGCTCGCCGAGTCGAGCGCGATCCTCTGGTACTTCGGCGAAGGGACGCGCTTCGTGCCGGAGGACCGCTATCGGCGCGCGCAGGTGCTGCAGTGGATGTTCTTCGAGCAGTACGAGGTCGAGCCGAACATCGCCGTCGTGCGCTTCTGGTTCCATGAGCTCGGCGGCGTTCCGGCGGGGCAGCAGAGCGTCTACGAGTCGAAGGTCGCTGCGGGCTATAGGACTCTCGATGCGATGGAGAAGTACCTCGCGAGTGGCCGCCAATGGTTCGTCGGCGACGGGATGACGCTCGCCGACATCGCGCTCTACGGCTACACGCACGTGGCGGGCGAGGGCGGCTTCGAGCTCGACCGTTACCCCGCGCTGCAAGAGTGGCATGAACGCGTCTCGTCGGCTCCCGGTCACGTACCGATCACGGCGTGACGCGCCGCCTTCGCTGTTGATGAAAAGGCGCAAACTCGTGACACAGCGGACCCTGTTCGCCGAGCTCACGAGGCGATAGGCTCGCGCCATCTGGGGAGGGAGGTGGGTCCCGTGTGCACGGATCCACACCGCGACGCGAGGGGTCGTCCCCGCAACGTGCGCACAAGCCCGCCGCCACGGCGCGGCGCGCCCGCCAAGGGCGTCGGGGCCCCCCGATAGACTGATCTCCTGAGCGCCGTCGCGCAGCAGCCGCTCCATCGAGCGCTCGGTCTGACCGACTGGGAGTTCGAGCACATCCAGGAGCTGCTCGAACGCCGGCCGAACGACTTCGAGCTGGCGGTCTTCTCCGTCCTCTGGTCGGAGCACTGCGGCTACAAGCACTCGGCGCGGCTCCTGCGCAACCTTCCGAGCGAGAGCCCGCGTGTCCTCCAGGGGCCCGGCGAGAATGCAGGCGTGATCGACCTCGGCGACGGTCTCGCCGTCGCGTTCAAGGTCGAGAGCCACAACCACCCGTCCGCGGTCGAGCCGTTCCAGGGCGCCGCGACCGGGGTCGGCGGGATCCTGCGCGACATCGTCGCGATGGGCGCACGGCCGGTCGCGCTCCTCGACGGCCTCCGCTTCGGCGCCCCCGACTGGCACTTCCGCCGCGCCGTCGCCGGCATCGGACACTACGGCAACTGCGTCGGCGTCCCCACCGTCGGCGGCGAGACGGTCTTCGACGATGCGTACGCCGCGAACCCGCTCGTGAACGCGATGTGCGTCGGCCTCCTCCCCACCGAGCGCGTCCTCCAGGCGAAGGCGACCGGCACCGGCAACCTCGTCATCCTCTACGGCGCGCTCACCGGCCGCGACGGGATCGGCGGCGCATCCGTCCTCGCGAGCCAGGACCTCGCCGGCTCCGACGAGAAGCGCCCCTCCGTCCAGATCGGCGACCCCTTCCGCGGCAAGGCGCTGATCGCGGTGTCGCTCGAGCTCGTCGAGCGCGAACTCGTGCTCGGCCTGCAGGACTGCGGCGCCGCCGGGCTCTCGTCGTCGCTCGCGGAGATGGCGCGCGACGGCGCGGGCGTCGACGTGCACCTCGATCGCGTGCCCCTGCGCGAGCCCGACCTCGAACCCTGGGAGATCATGATCTCCGAGTCGCAGGAGCGGATGGTCGCCGTCGTGGCGCCGGAACGCCTCGACGACGTGCGCGCCGTCTGCGAGCGCTGGGAGCTTCCCTGCACCGCGATCGGCGAGGTGACCGACACGGGCCAGCTGCGCGTTCTGCACGACGGCGAGGTCGTCGGCGCGATCGCTGCAGAGCTGCTGACGGAACGGTGTCCGCGCTACGAGGTCGAGCAGCGCGCGCACCCCGTCGACCACGCGGCGCGCACGCCAGACGACGAGCCGCGCACCTGGATCTTCGAGCAGTACGACCACCTCGTCGGCTCGCGCACCGTGCGGCGCCCCGGCCTCGACGCCGCCGTGCTCCGCCTCGACGGCACGCGGGGAATCGCCGTCTCGCTCGACGGGCCCGCGCCCGGCGAGCGCGACCCGTTCCGCGCGGGCTACGACGCCACGATCGAGGCTGCGCTGAACGTCGCGTGCGCCGGCGGCGAGCCGCTCGCGCTCACCGACTGCCTCAACTTCGGCAACCCGGAGCGCGCGGAGATCGGCTGGGAGCTCACGCAGGCGATCGACGGCATCGCCACCGCGGCCCGTGAGCTCGGCATCCCCGTCGTCTCCGGGAACGTGTCGCTCTACAACGAGACCGGCGGCCACCCGATCCCGCCGACGCCCGTGATCGGCTGCGTCGGGCTCGTGCGCGACGTGACGCGCATCCCGTCGCGCTGGCGGCGCGGCGACCGCGTGTACTTCCTGCGCGGCGGCGGCGCCGACCTCGTAACCCACGTCTGGCAGAACGCGCACCGCTTCACGCTGGCGACCGACGGGTCGATCGAGGACGCCGCGCGCTGGAGCGGAGTCGACGTCGACTTCACGCGGCCGCAAGACCCAGGCGTGATCGTCGCCGGCGACCCCGGCGACTGGCCCGACACGATCGAGCTGGGGACCGTCTGATGTGCGGGCTCTTCGGCATCTGCGCGGCCGATCGCGACGTCGCGCGCGTCACCTACTTCGGTCTCTATGCGCTCCAGCACCGCGGCCAGGAGTCGGCTGGCATCGCGGTCTCCGAACGTGGCCGGCTGACGACCCTGCGCGATCTCGGGCTCGTGACGCAGGTCTTCGACGAGCAGAAGCTCTCCGGCCTCACGGGCGAGCTCGCGATCGGGCACACGCGCTACTCGACGACCGGCCGGAACGCGTGGGCGAACGCGCAGCCGCTCCTGCACCACGGAAGCGCGCGCACCGTCGCGCTCGGCCACAACGGCAACCTGACGAACGCCGGCGAGCTCCGCGCCGGACTGCGCACGGGCTCGACCTCCGACAGCGAGGTGATCGCGGCACTGATCGCGAACGACGAGCGTCCGCTCGAGGAGGCGATCGCCGCGGTGATGACGCGGCTCGAAGGAGCGGCCAGCGTCGTCGGCCTCGCCGACGGGAAGCTCTTCGCGTTCCGCGACGCCTACGGCTTCCGGCCGCTCGTCGTCGGACGCCTCGGGACCGACCTCGTCGTCGCATCGGAGACCTGCGCGCTCGATCTCGTCGGCGCGCACTTCGAGCGCGAGCTACGTCCCGGTGAGCTGCTCGTCGCAGATGCGAGCGGCGAGACATTCGTGCAGGCCCTCCCGGAAGCGGAGCGTGGCGCGCTCTGCATCTTCGAGTTCTTCTACCTCGCGCGTCCCGACACACGCCTGGCGGGCGTAGAGGTGCACGGTGCGCGCGTGCGCATGGGCGAACGCCTCGCCGAGGAGGCTCCCGTCGAGGCAGACCTCGTCATGCCGATCCCCGACTCCGGCACGCCCGCCGCGATCGGCTTCTCCCGCGCGACCGGCATTCCCTTCAGCGAGGGGCTGATCAAGAACCGCTACGTCCACCGCACGTTCATCCAGCCTGAACAGGGGATGCGCGAGCAGGGCATCCGCACGAAGTTCAATCCGCTCGCGGAGGTCGCGGGGAAGCGGCTCGTCGTCGTCGACGACTCGATCGTGCGCGGCTCGACGACGCGGCAGATCGTGCAGATGCTCTTCGACGCCGGCGCCGCTGAGGTGCACGTGCGCATTTCGTCGCCGCCGGTCGTCTCACCGTGCTACTACGGCATCGACCTCGCGTCGACCGACGAGATGATCGCGGCGCACTCGACCGTCGACGAGGTGCGCGAGGCGATCGGCGCGACGTCGCTCGCGTACATCTCGCTCGAAGGCCTGCAGGCGTCGACGCGCCGTCCGGAAAACGCGCTCTGCCGCGCATGCCTCACGCGCGACTATCCGACGGCGGTTCCCGCCGACGCTGCGAAGCACCGCTTCGAGACCGCTCGCGCCTGACGCGCTACTGCTCGAGCACGCGCGACGCCTTCGCGATCCCGCGCGACACGAGGTAGGCGAACGACACGATCGCCGTCATCGTCATGAACGTGGCGCCCGTGACCGCGGGGCTCGCCGCCCAGACGATGGCGAAGATGATCTCGACGAGGAGCCACATCAGCCACTCCGCGTTGCCGGGGATCGGCAGGCGCGCGCCTGTCGGCCAGTTCGGCGCGCCGTATGGCGGGGGCGGAGGGGGTGGCGGAGGCGGGGGCGGAGACATCGGCTGGTCCATGCTCACGTGTTCGCCGGGCGCTGCCCTTCTCCTCCGAGCGCGTGTGCGCGCCCGTAGCGCACCGCGCGCGCCACCTGGGCGCGGTCGTAGCCCTGCTCGATCAGCTGCTGGCGGAGCTCGCCCTCCGACGCGAGCCGCAGGAAGAGCCACACGAGCGCGCCGAGCGTGACGAAGGATCCCTCGATCATCATCACGACGCCCGCGAGGTTCTGGTCGTGCACCGCGTTGATTCCCCAGATCGGATGCGGATGCACGTACCACGGGTAGTACACGTGACTCGACCAGATGAAGACGTTGCCGACGATCGTCTCGATGACGCGGACGATTGCGATGTAGCCGAGCTTCATTCCGGTGCCGAACCATTGCGGCGCCGGCAGCGTCTCGAGCACCGGCGACCACATCAGTGCGCCGCACGTGAAGAACAGGAAGTGCTCGAGCGCGTGCACCGCGCTGTGGTGCAGCGCGGCCTGGTAGAGAAACGGCACGTGCCAGACGCAGAGGTTGACCGCCCACACCGGCAGCGCGACGAGTGGATGCGTGAGCACGCGCAACCGCTCGACGGGCCGTAGCGCGAGCACCGGGCGCAGCACCGGCCCCGTGAGCCCCGCGACGAAACAGAGCGGCGCGAGGTCGCCCAGGATGACGTGCTGCAGCATGTGCACGAAGAAGAAGTCGTGCTCGCCGAGCCAGTCGACCGGCGAGTTCAGCGCGACGACGACGAGGGCGATCCCGATCCAGAAGACCCACTGACGCCACGCGGCAACCGCCTGGCCGCGCGCCGCGAGCGACCGCGTGCGCCGCAGGTAGAGCAGCGAGACGACGAGCGTCGGTACGAGCTGAAGCGGCTCGAGGTTCCAGTTTGCGGCGACGGAGCCGATCGGCATCGCCCCAGTGTCGCGGAAACGGCGACAATGAAGCCGTGCACCTCTTCCACTACCACCTCGTGTCGAGCGAGGTTCGCGACCTCGAGGCTCGCTACGTCGGGAAGCTCGGCTTCGACCTCGTCGCGCGCTACGGACGCATCGGGGACGAGAACGTCTCCGCGGAGGCGGGAACCGGCTGGGCGGAGCTCGACCGGGACGGATTCAAGCTGCGGCTCTGCGAGCTCGAGCGCGGCGCGGTGAACGTGGTCGTGCAACCGGGGCACTGGCGGCTACCGCGGGTCGACCACCTCGGGCTCGCGCTCGACGAGGACGACTTCCAGTCGGTGCTGACGCGCGCGACCGCGTGGAACCTGCCGGTGCAGGAGCGCGGCGGCCGCCGCACGTTCATCTCGACGAACGCCGGGTACCGCCTCGAGGTCCATCCGCCGCGCGACTGGCTCTACGACCTGCTCGACGCCGGCGAGGAGTTCCGCATCGCGGAGCTCCGGCTCGCGACCGACGAGCCGGAGGCGAAGACGAGCGCGCTCGCCGACGTGCTCGGCCTGCCGGTCGAGGACGACGCGGTCGAGATCGGCGACACCGTCGTCCGCTTCGTGCCGGGGGGACCCGAGGGCCGTCCGCAGCTCGAAGGCGAGCGTTTCGCGGGGAGACAGCCGACCCCCGACCGTAGAATCGGCGCCTGAGCACGGAGCAGCACACCTACTCCGGCGCCGGCGTCTCGCTCGCGGTCGCCGACGCCGTCGTCGAGCGGCTGCGCGCCGCGGTGGAATCGACGGGCGCGCGTGGGTTCGGTGCGTTCGCCGGCCTTCATCCGCTCGGCGGCGGGAAGCTCCTCGCTGCGTCGACCGACGGCGTCGGCACGAAGCTGATGCTCGCCCGCGCGCGCGGCGAGCTGCGTGCGTGCGGCGCCGACCTCGCCGCGCACTGCATCAACGACGTGATCACGACCGGCGCGACGCCGCTCGTCCTGCTCGACTACGTCGCCGCGTCGGAGATCCACCTCGAGGAGGTCGCCGAGCTCGTCGACGGCGCCGCCGAGGTTTGCCGCGACGCCGGCGTCGCGCTGGTCGGTGGCGAAACGGCCGAGCTTCCCGGGATCTACCGCGACGGTGAGCTCGACTTCGCCGGGACATGCGTCGGCGTCGTCGACGAGAGCGAGCTCGTCGACGGGTCGACGGTCGTTGCGGGCGACGCGGTGATCGGCTTCGCGTCGAACGGCGTGCACGCGAACGGCTTCACGCTCGCCCGCGCGGTGCTCGAGGAGGAGGACTACGACGGCGCCGACCTGCTCGCGCGGACCCGCCTCTATCTCCCCGAGGTGCGCGCGCTGCGCGGCCGTGCGAAGGCGTTCGCGCACGTCACCGGCGGCGGGATCGCCGGCAACCTCGATCGCGTCGTCCCCACAGGACTGCACGCGGGGCTCGACTGGGACGCGTGGGAGCGCCCGCCGGTGTTCGCCTGGCTCGCGCGCCACGTCGCGGAGGAGGAGCTCCGGCGCGTGTTCAACCTCGGCGTCGGGTTCTGCGCGGTCGTCGCGGATCCGCAGCCGGGCGAGCTCGTCATCGGCCGCATCGCGTGATCGGCGTCCTCGTCAGCGGGCGCGGGACGAACCTGCAGGCGCTGCTCGACGCGGGGCTTCCGGTCGTCGCCGTCGCGTCGAACCGGCGCGATGCACCGGCGCTCGAGCGCGCGCGCGCCGCCGGTGTCGCGACGGCGACGTTCAGCATCGACTGCCATCCCGACCGCGCCGAGCGCGACCTCGTGATGGCGACGTGGCTCGAGGAGCACGGCGTCGAGCTCGTCGTCCTCGCCGGATACATGCACCTGCTGACGAAGCCGTTCCTCGACCGGTTCCCCGGCCGCATCGTCAACGTCCATCCCTCCCTCCTGCCGGAGTTCCCGGGCGCCCACGCGATCGACGACGCGGTCGCTGCGGGCGTCGACGAGACCGGCGTGACCGTGCACCTCGTCGACGAAGGCCTCGACACCGGTCCGATCCTCGCGCAGGAACCCGTTCCCGTCGAGCCGCGCGACACGCTCGAGGAACGGATCCACGCCGTCGAGCACCGCCTCTATCCCGCCGTCGTCCGCGAGCTGTGCGCGCACTGATCTCCGTCTACGACAAGACCGGCGTCGCGGACTTCGCGCGCGGTCTCGCAGGGCTCGGCTTCGAGCTCGTGTCGTCGGGCGGCACAGCGGGCCACCTCGAGGACGAGGGCCTCACCGTGACGCGCGTCGAGGAGGTGACGAGCGCACCGGAGATGCTCGGCGGGCGCGTGAAGACACTCCACCCCCGCATCCACGCGGGCATCCTCGCGCGGCGCGACCTGCAGGAGGACGTCGACACGCTCGCCACGCACGAGATCGAGCCGTTCGACCTCGTCTGCGTCAACCTCTATCCGTTCACGTCGGTCGCGGGGCGCCGCGGCGCGGGCGAGGACGAGGTGATCGAGATGATCGACGTCGGCGGCCCGTCGATGCTGCGCGCTGCGGCGAAGAACTTCGCGCACGTCGCGGCGGTCTGCCGTCCCGAGCAGTACGAGCCGGTGCTCGAGGAGCTGCGCGCGCATGGCGAGCTCTCCCGAGAGCTGCGGCGCTCGCTCGCGAACGACGCATTCGCGACGACGGCCGCGTACGACGCCGCCGTCGCGCGGTGGTTCGGTGAGACCGAGTCGTTCCCGGCGGAGATCACCCTCGCGTTCGAGAAGGTCGCAGACCTCCCGTACGGCGAGAATCCGCACCAGCGCGCCGCGTACTACCGCGAGCTCGGCGCGCGGCGGCACCTGCTCTCGGAGGTCGACCAGCTCGGCGGCCGCGACCTCTCGTACAACAACCTCGCCGACCTCGACGCGGCCGCACGGCTCGCGCGCCAGTTCGGCGTCCCGGCCGCCGTGCTCGTGAAGCACGCGAACCCGTGCGGCGTCGCGGCGGCGGACACGATCGAGGATGCGTACGCACGCGCGCTCGCGGCCGATCCCGTGTCGGCGTTCGGCTGCGTGCTCGTCCTCAACCGGCCCGTCTCCGCGGAGCTCGGAGCGCGCATCGCCGAGCAATTCGTCGAGGTCGTTTTCGCTCCCGCGTACGACGGCGACGCGCTCGAGGCGCTACGCACGAAAGAGGCGCTGCGCATCCTGTGCGACCGCGAGCGCCGCACCGAGTCTGCGCGCGAGCTCGACTACAAGCGCGTTCTCGGAGGCCTGCTCGTGCAGGAACGCGACAGCGGCGTCGGCCAGGAGCCGCTGTCGGTCGTGACGGGCACCATCGCCGAGGAGCGGATGCGCGACCTCGTCTTCGCGTGGCAGGTCTGCCGCGCCGTCAGCTCGAACGCGATCGTGATCGCGAGGGACCGGCAGACGATCGGCATCGGCGCCGGTCAGATGAGCCGCGTCGACGCCGTGCGCATCGCCGTCGCGAAGGCGCAGGAGCTCGGCCACGATCCGGCGGGCGCCGTCCTCGCGAGCGACGCGTTCTTCCCGTTCGCGGACGGGCCGCAGCTCGCGCTCGACGCGGGCGTGACGGCGTTCATCCAGCCGGGCGGATCGAAGCGCGACGCGGAGGTCGTCGCGGCGGTCGAAGCCGCGGGGGCGGCGATGGTCTTCACCGGGCGGCGCCACTTCCGGCACTGATGGCGTACCCCCGGCTTCCGCGCCGGGCTCAGAACTCGTCGGGCGGCGCGAACCGGTAGAAGACCGGTCCGACCGTCCCGGCACACGCGAACAGGATCCCGAGGAAGTCCTCGACCGCGCGTGCCGCCGAGAGGTCGCCGACGTACACCGGCTCGTAGCCTGCGTCGCGGATCAGCGACTCGGTCACCGCGCGCGCGTCGTCGTCGGCAGCGAAGACGTTCGCGGGCCGTTCGCGTGTCGTCCCGAGGCGGTCGTAGATCCGCGCGAAGTTCGCGCTGAACGACTTCGCCACAGGTCCGCCGGTGATCGACTTCACGTACTCCGCGAGCGACGCGAAGCCGCCGGGCCGCTCACCGCGGACGAGGTTCGTCGCGTCGATGACGGGGATTCCGTCGAGACCCGTCACGCTCCCGAGCGCGTCGGCGATCGAGCCGGACGGCACGGCGAGGAGCAGTGCGTCGGCGCCGGTTGCGTCGCCGCCCTCGCGCCCGAGCTCGACGACGTCGTGCCCGGCACTGCGCCAGAGCTCGGCGAGCCCGCTGCCGACGTTCCCGCGGCCGAGAGTGACGACTCGCATGGGCGCAGATTAGACTGAACACCACGGTGCGGGCAGGCGTTGTCGGAGCGATCGTCGTCGGGGCGGGCGTGCTCGCAGGCGCGGGCTGCGGCGGCAGCGGCGGCGGCGGCAAGACGACGTCTACAGCGGCCGAAACCACGGCCAGCGCGTACCCGGGCGCGAGCGCGGCCGCCGTCCAGGCGGCGGAAGAGATCAAGGCGCGGTTCGCCTCGGCCGGCTACGTCGTGCACGACATCCCGAAGGGCACGCCGATCGTCCGAGGCCCGAACGACGAGACACCGAACTCGCGCGGGCCGCAGGTCGAGTTCCTCGCGGTCGACAGGACGACCGACGAGACGTACAACGAGCTGAACGGCGAGCTCGTGTCGATTCGGGCGAAGGCTCGGGCACGCGCGGTCAAGAACTTGCCGATGACACCGGAGACGTTCACGAAGCTCGCCGCCCTGTCGCAGAAGCTGAAGGCGCTCGGGTACGAGGAGTTCAGCGTCTACGTCTTCAACACGACCGACGACGCAGCCACGTACGGGAAGTCGAACTTCGACACGGAGAACGCGCACGTCCTCCAGCTCCCTGGCGCGAACGACTACGACCAGTACGAGACCGTCGGCCCCGTCATCTACTTCCGCCCCGTGGCCGAGACGGACGGCAAGGTCACGCTCGACAAAGCCGGGTTCGCGAAGCTCATCGCCGTCGCGCAGGGCAAGACGTAACCTTTCCGGGATGCCGAGGGACTATCCGACCGTGCTCGACCTCGTCGGGTCGACGCCGATCGTGCGGCTCGACCGCATCTCGCGCGACGTTCCCGGGACGCTGCTCGCGAAGCTCGAGTACATGAATCCGGGCGGCTCCGTGAAGGACCGCATCGGCCTCGCGATGATCGAGGCAGCCGAGCGCGACGGACGACTTCGCCCGGGCGGCACGATCGTGGAGCCGACCTCCGGCAACACCGGCGTCGGCCTCGCGATCGCGGCTGCGATCAAGGGCTACCGCTGCATCTTCGTCATGCCGGACAAGATGAGCCAGGAGAAGATCGCGATCCTGCGCTCGTACGGGGCCGAGGTCGTGATCACGCCGACCGCCGTCGATCCCGAGTCGCCGGAGTCGTACTACTCGGTGTCGTCGCGGCTCGCCGAGGAGATCCCCGGCGGGTTCAAGCCGGACCAGTACTCGAACCGCGCGAACCCGCAGGCGCACTACGAGTCCACGGGGCCCGAGATCTGGGAGCAGACGGGCGGCGAGATCGACGCGCTCGTCGTCTCCGTCGGCACCGGCGGCACGATCAGCGGCGTCGGGCGCTACTTCAAGGAGCAGGGCGCGAAGACGCTGATCGTCGGCGCGGATCCGGAGGGGTCGGTGTTCACCGCGAAGAGCGAGCGCGACGTGCACCCGTACTTCGTCGAGGGGATCGGCAAGGACAGCTGGCCCGAGACGCTCGACCGCGACATCGTCGACGAGTGGATCAGCGTGTCGGACCGCAACTCGTTTCTCACGGCGCGTCGACTGGCGCGCGAGGAGGGGATTCTCGCCGGCGGGTCATCCGGGACGACTGTGTGGGCCGCGCTGCAAGTCGCGTCGCGACTGGGCCCGGACGCGCGCGTGCTCGCGATGCTGCCGGACTCCGGCCGGTCGTACCTCTCGAAGTTCCTCGACGACAAGTGGATGCTCGAGTACGGCTTCCTCGAGCGCGGCGCGCCCGCACCGAGTGTCGGCGAGCTTCTCCGTGCGAAGCAGTCGGAGACGCCGGACGTGCCGCAGCTCGTCACGATCTCGTCGCACCAGAAGGTCGGCGAGGCGATCGACGTGATGCAGCGCTACTCGATCTCACAGCTTCCCGTCGTTCGGAACGGCGACGCCGGCACGCTCGCCGACGTGATCGGCTCACTGCAGGACCGCGACCTGCTCGAGCGCGTGTTCAAGAACGCGGACGCGCTGCACGAGGACGTCGCCGCCGCGATGCAGCCGCCGCTCGCGACCGTCGAGGCGACGTCGTCCGTCGACGAGATCGTGTCCGCGCTGACCGGGCGCACGAACGCGGTCGTCGTCGCCGAGGCGGGCCGGCCGGTCGGCGTGGTCACGCGCTCCGACCTGCTCGAGTACCTGGCCCACCGGCGTTAGCACTCGCGCTGCACGGTCTCCTGGTAGACGAGCTTCGCGGTCTCCGTGGCTGCGAACCACGGCAGCCGCCACCAGTCCTGCGGCGCGCCGACCATGCGCAGCGTCCCGTGGAAGCAGCGGCGGATGAGGATGCCTGCGCGGAAGACGTGGAACTGCGACGTGACGACGTCGAGCCGTCGCAGGTGGAGCTCTCGCGCAAGGCGGCCGATCGCCTCGGCCTCCCCGTGCGTCGAGTAGGGGGACGCGCGGAAGCAGCGCACGTGCGGGACGCCGCCGGCGCATTCGTGCCGCTCGAGCTGCGACTCGTGTCCGCCCTGCGAGACGACGAGGAGCGGTGCGTAGCCCTGGCGCAGGAGGCGCACGCCGACCGGCAGCCGCGTCTGCGAGCCGCTGAGCACGACGATCGCGTCCGCGTGCACCGGCTTCCCGCCGTGGTCGGCGGCGAAGATCACCGCCGCGGCCGCCGCCCAGAGAACGACGACGGACACGAGGATTCTGAGCAGCCTCCACACCGCTCCGGCAGCCTATGGTGAGCATCGCGGCGATGCGCCGGTACGTCGTCGCGCGCCAGGGTTTCGCGGCACGCTTCCGCCGCGCGGATGCCGACGACATCGCGGCGGCGATCTCGCGGTTGCAGGCGGTGCAGCTCGACTCCGTGGCGACCGTCGACCGCGCGCACCGGCTGACGCTCGTCTCGCGCATCGGCTCGTACTCCGAGCCCGTCGTGTCGGAGCTCCTGCGCGCGGGGCGCGTGTTCGAGTACTGGGCGCACGAGGCCTGCCTGCTGCCGATCGAGGACTTCCCGCTCTATAAGCGCCGGATGCACGAGCTGCGCGACCACCACTGGTGGGGACGCGAGCGACCGGACGATCTGCGGCCGGTCGAGCAGGAGGTGATCGGGCGGCTGCGCGACGAGGGGCCGCTGCCGGCCCGCGCGTTCGAGGGACGGAGCGAGCCCATGTGGGGCTGGAAGCCGGCGAAGCGCGCGCTCGAGCATCTCTTCGCGGCCGGCGAGGTCGTGATCGCGGGACGGCAGGGCTTCCAGCGGCTCTACGAGCTGCCGGAGCGCGTGATCCCGAAGGAATACCTCGACGCGCCGACACCGTCGGAGGACGAGTTCCGGCGCGGGCTCGCGCTACGCGCCGTCGGTGCGCGTGGCGCGCTGACGGAGTCCGCGATCGCGGAGCACTGCCGGTTCCGCGGCGGCGCGCGGGAGGTGCGCCCGCACGTCGACGCGCTGGTGGAGGCCGGCCTCGTGCGCCGCGTCGAGGTCGACGACGGCGGTGCGCCGTTCGTCGTTCCTGCGGACGCGGAGCTCGACGGCGCGCCCGCCCCGCCTGTTCTTCTTTGCCCGTTCGACAGCGTCCTCTGGGACCGCGGATTCGTGCGCCGCCTGTTCGGCTTCGAGCACATCCTGGAGATCTACAAGCGCGAGCACGAGCGCGTGTACGGCTACTACGTTCTGCCGCTGCTCGTCGGCGACCGGATCGTCGGCAGAGCAGACCTGAAGGCCGAGCGCGCTGAGGGGGTGCTGCGCATCAAGCGCTTCACGCCCGAGCCGGGAGTGCGCCGCGGCCTCGACGAGCCGCTCGAGCGCGCCGCAAACCGGCTTGCGCGTACGATCGGACTGGAGCGCGTCGAGCGGTGAGCGCGATGAACATCCAGTTTCTGATCGCGTTCCTCCTCGGCGCGGGCGCGGGCACGGCGGTGTTCTTCCACGCCGAGCGGAACCAGATCAAGCATCCGTCGGCGTGGGCGACGTTCGTCTTCGCGCTGCTCCTCTTCGGCCTGCCGGCGTACGTCCTTCACGTCCGCCGCGTCCGCGCACGCCGCAGCGGCCCGCCCTCCTGATGCCGGCTCACGCGGCGGGGATATGCCCGCCATAGACTCCGGACCCGGTGGCCGGGGTCTACGAGGTCGAGTTCGGCGGCGAGGCCACGCTGGAGGGCATGCTGGTGCTCCTGCGTGAGCTGGACGACCGGGCGAAGGAAAGGCCGGGCCTGCGTGCGATCCTCGACGAGAGCAACTTGCGGGTTTCGCAGCTGCGAGTCGGCGACGTCCGACAAATCATCGATGCGTTCAGGCTGGCGCGTCACATCCGGTCGGCGCGCGTGGCGATCGTCGCGCCGTCGCCGGTCGTGTACGGGATGAACCGGATGGCAATGGCCTTCGCGGACGCCAACGACGTCTTCTGCGTCTTCCGGACCCGG
>JAFAHG010000049.1 GCA_019237315.1 Actinomycetota bacterium | reverse complement strand
CCTCATGGCCGCGTGGCGCCAGCCGATCGAAGAGCGCTTCCCGCGCGGATCCGTGATGGGCGTCGTCAACGTCACGCCGGATTCGTTCTCCGGCGACGGGCTCTACTTGCACCCGACGGCGGCACTCGTCGAGGCGCGTGGGATGCTCGCCGCCGGGGCGGCGATCGTCGACGTCGGCGGCGAGTCGACGCGGCCCGGCGCAGACGCCGTCGATCTCGAGGAAGAGCTGCGACGCGTCGAGCCGGTGCTCGAGGGTCTGCGCGGCGAGCCGGTGTCGATCGACACGTCGAAGGCGGAGGTGGCGCGGCGCGCGGTCGCACACGGCGTCGAGCTCGTCAACGACGTGACGGCGCTGCGCGGCGATCCCGAGCTCGCCGGCGTCATCGCGGACGCGAACGTCTACGTCTGCCTGATGCACATGCAGGGCGAGCCCCGCACGATGCAGGACGCGCCGCGTTACGACGACGTCGTGTCCGAGGTGAAGGCCTTTCTCGAGGAGCGGTTGTCGTTTGCGGTCGAATCGGGTATCGACGAGGAACACGTGTGCCTCGATCCCGGCATCGGCTTCGGCAAGACCGTGGAGCACAACTTCGAGCTCGTGCGCCGGCTCGGCGAGCTCGCGGACCTCGGGCGGCCGCTTCTCGTCGGCCTCTCGCGCAAGAGCTCGCTCGGGAAGGTGCAAGGTGACCCGACCGCACGTGTCGGCTCCACGGCAGCGTCGGTCGCCGGAGCGGTCACGGCGTACGAGCGCGGCGCGTGGATCGTGCGCGCGCACGACGTGCGCGAGCACGTGGAAGCGCTGCGCGTCGCGGAGGCCGTCGTCGGATGAAGATCGAGCTCTACGGGCTCGAGCTGCACGGCCACCACGGCGTCCTCGCGGAGGAGAAGGAGCACGGACAGAGCTTCTGGTACGACGTCGAGCTCGAAGTCGGCGACTGGGGCGCGAGCGACAAGATCGAGGACGCGGTCGACTATCGCGACGTCGTCGCGCTCGTCCGTGAGGTGAACGACGAGCGCTTCGACCTGCTCGAGGGCCTCGTGACCGCGCTCACCGACCGTCTCCACGAACGCTTCCCCGTCGCGCACGTGAAGGTTCGCGTGCGCAAGCGCCCCGCCGGCCTCGGCGTCGAGTACAGCGCTGTCACCGCCCAGAAGCCGTAACCCCGGGGTCAGACCCTTAATGGTTGTCACGGAACTGTGACGCGCGCCTTCGTCGGGCTCGGCTCGAATCTCGGCGACCGCGAGGCGGCGATCCGCGAAGCCGCATCCCGCCTCGACGCGGTTCGCCTCTCGACGATCCGCGAGACCGAGCCGTGGGGGAACCCGGACCAGCCGAGTTTCCTCAACGCCGTGGCCGAACTGGACACGGGTCTGACCCCGATCGAGCTTCTCGGACGGATGCTCGCGGTCGAGCTCTCGCTTGGACGGATGCGGGACGGGACGAAGTGGGGGCCGAGGACGATCGACCTCGACCTGCTCCTCTACGGCGACCGCCAGGTCGACCAGGACGGCCTCACCGTTCCCCACCCGCACCTCCACGAACGGCTGTTCGTCCTGGAGCCCCTGGCCGAGCTCGACCCGGCGCTGGAAGTGCCCGGAAAAGGCCCGGTCTCAGCCTTGCTCGCCCGTCTACAATCGACCCCGTGAGCCACCTCGACGAGCTCGACGACTTCGAGGCCGAGCTCGAGCTCCGCCTCAAGAGGGAGTACAGCGCGGTCTACTCGCTGTTCCGCTACTGCGTGCTGACCCAGGACGCGACCTACCTCTGCAACCGGCTCGACCTGCAGTACGTCCCGCAGCCGTCGTACCCGTTCTTCCAGCTGAAGATGGAGGATGTCTGGGTCTGGGACAAGAACCGCCCGACGCGGATGATCCCGCGGGTCGAGGTCTACACCTCCGCCGACGTCACCGTCGAGGAGCTCCGCGGCGAGGGCGAGGAGCCCGCGCTGACGGCCGAGGCGCTCGCGAAGCGCATGAGCGACCTCGCGAGCGGCGCGGACGAAGACCTGTAGCCCTGCTCCTCGCAGTCGACGCTGGCAACACGCAGACCGTCTTCGGTCTGTTCGACGGCGACCGCCTGACCGATCAGTTCCGCGTCGGCACGAATCCGGCGCACACCGCCGACGAGCTCTATGTGCTGCTGCGTTCGCTCGTCGCGCTCGAGACCCTCGAGGGCATCGTCCTCTGCTCGTCGGTTCCGCAGCTCGTCCGCGAGTACGAAGGCTTCGCCGACCGCTGGGCCGGCGCGGAGCTGCTCGTCCTCGGCCCGGGCGTCTCGACCGGCATCGCGATCCGCTACGACGACCCGCGCGAGGTCGGCCCGGACAGGATCGCGAACGCCGTCGCGGCGCGCGAGCGCCACGGCAGCCCGTCGGTCGTCGTCGACTTCGGTACGTCGACGAACTTCGACGTCGTCTCCGCAGCGGGCGACTTCGCCGGCGGCGTGCTCGCGCCGGGGATCGAGGTCTCGATGGACGCGCTCTTCGCACGCACCGCGCGACTACCGCGCGTGCCGTTCGTCGCGCCGGACCGTGTCATCTCTCAGACGACGGTGCAGGCGCTGCAGTCGGGTCTCGTCTACGGGTTTGCCGGCCAGGTCGACGCGATCGTCGACCGCATCCGCGAGGAGCTCTCGGCGCCCGACGCGCCCGTCGTCGCGACCGGCGGCCTCGCCGAGCTGATCGCGCCGCATTCGCGCACGATCACCGCGGTCGACCAGGAGCTGACCCTGCACGGCCTGCGCCTGGTCTGGGCGCGAAATCGCTAGCCGCCGCCGTAGATCGAGATCGGCATCGAGTCGAGGAGGATCTCCTCGACGTCGGGCAGGTCGGCCTCGAGCCGCTCGAGCAGCTCCGCCGCGCCCGGAGTGGCGGCGAGCAGGCGCGTCTCCACCTCCGCGAGCGTCGGCAGCACCACGATCGCCTGCTTGAACGGACGCGGGAAGCGTCCGCGGCCGAGGTACCAGCCGTAGAACTTCTTCAGGAAGCTCGTCGCACGCTGCTCACCGAGCTCGCGCACGGTCTCGCGCATGAAGAGCAGAAGCTCTGCGACGACCTCCTCGCGTGACGGCTCCTCGACGGCGCCCATGATCTCCGCGAGCGCCCACGGGTTGCCCTGCGCTGCGCGGCCGACCATGACCGCCGCAGCGCCGGTCGTCGCGAGGATGGCCCGCGCCCGCGCGCGCGAGGTGACGTCGCCGGAGGCGATCACCGGCACGTCGACGAGGGAGACGAGCTCCGCCGTGAGGGAGTGGTCGGCGGTTCCGGTGTACATCTGCTTCGCCGAGCGCGGATGGAGCGTGAGCGCCGCCGCCCCCGCGCGCACGAGCATCGGCCCGACCGCGAGGCACGCGCGCGACCCGTTCTCGGTGCCGCGTCGCATCTTCACGGTCACGGGGACGTCGACCGCGGAGGCGACCGCGTCGACGATCCGCGCAGCGTGGTCCGGGTCGTCCAGGAGCGACGCGCCGGCGCCGGTCTTCGTCACCTTGCGCACCGGGCAGCCGAAGTTCATGTCGACGATGTCGGCCCCCGCGGCGACGACCATCCGGGCCGCTTCCGCCATCGCGGCTGGCTCCGAGCCGAAGATCTGGATCGCGAGCGGGTGCTCGTCGGCCCCGACCCGCAGGTAGCCGAGGGTGCGCTCGTTCCGGTGCTGGATCCCGGCCACCGAGACCATCTCCGAGCAGACGAGCCCCGCCCCGAACCGGCGCCCCTGGCGGCGAAATGCCTGCACAGAGACGCCTGCCATCGGGGCGAGGACGAGCCGGGACGGGATCTCCACGTCCCCGATGAACCAGCGCTCCGCAAGGTCGACGGCCACCCGACGATGGTACCGAGGCGGTTGCGGCCCCCTTGACGGCCCGGCTACCATTCCGCCCCGTTTTCGGGGCTCAGGGAGGGCTGTTGAAGGAAGTCATCCTCACACCGGAGGGGTACGAGAAGCTGAAGCAGGAGATCGACTTCCTGCGGAACGACAAGCGCCGCGAGGTCGCGGAGCGGATCCGCGTCGCGCGCGAGTTCGGCGACATCGCCGAGAACGCGGAGTACGACGACGCGAAGAACGAGCAGGCGATGCTCGAGCACAAGATCGCCCAGCTCGAGGAGCGGCTCCTGTCCGCGCGCGTGATCACGAAGAAGGAGATCTCGAAGGACACGGTCTCCGTGGGCGCGACCGTGCGGCTGCGCGACGTCGCCGCCGCCAAGACGTTCGAGTACCACATCGTCGGCTCGGCCGAGGCCGACCCGGCGCAGAACAAGCTCTCGAACGAGTCGCCGGTCGGCAAGGCGATCATGGGCCACAAGAAGGGCGACGTCGTCGAGGTGACGACGCCGCGCGGCGCGCTCAAGTTCAAGATCCTCGAGATCAAAGCGGCCTAGTCCTCTTCGGACAGGTCCGGGGTCTGACCCCGGACATGTCTCCGCCGGCCGTGGCCGTTAGGGTCGCCGCGTGGACGTGGTGCGCCTGCGGACCGAGCAGCTCGCCGAGGCGAGCGCGGTGCTCGCGCGCGCGTTCCAGGACGATCCCGCGTGGAGCTGGGTGATCCCCGACGCCCGGCGGCGCGAGGCGCTTCTCCCGTGGCTCTTCAAGCTGAGCTTCGAGGTGACCGACGCCGACGTCTGGACGACCCCCGGCCGCGTGCTCGGCGCGGCCCGCTGGCTGCCCCCGGGACGCGCGGGACTGCGGATCGGCCCGACCCTCCTCGCCTTCGTGGCGACGCCGCTCCGCCTGCGCGACGCGATGGGGCGGTTCCTCGCCTACGGGCGCGCGGTCGAGCAGATGCGTGCGCGCGTCGCCCCGGGGCCGCACTGGTACCTCGCGGGCATCGGAGTCGAGCCGGCCGAGCAGCGACGCGGCGTCGGCAGCGCGCTCCTGCGGCCTGGGCTCGAAGGCGCGGCGAGGGACGGCCTCCCGGTCGTGCTGCTCACGAACGCCGAGCGGAACCTGCCGTTCTACCGCCAAAACGGCTTCGAGATCGCGTTCGAGGACGATGCACCGCCCGGCGCGCCGCACGCGTGGGCGATGATCCGGCAGCCGTGACGCCGCCGAAGCGTTTCCCCGACAGACGGTTCACGACGGACGCGCGCGAGCTCGCCGACGTGCTCGAACCCGGCGTGACCGGTGTCGACAGCGTGCGGCTCGCGGGCCGGGTGCTCGCGCGGCGCGGGCACGGCGGCATCGTCTTCCTCGACCTCCTCGACCGGAGCGGGAAGCTGCAGCTCGTCGTCCAGGACCCGCCCGACGAGGTGAGGAACCTCGACCTCGGCGACATCGTCGGCGTCACCGGGCATCCGATGAAGACGAAGCGCGGCGAGCCGTCGCTCGCCGTCGCGAGCCTCGAGCTCCTCGCGAAGATCCGTTCGCCGCTTCCCGACACGTTCCACGGGATGACCGACGTCGAGCAGCGTTACCGCCGCCGGTACCTCGACCTGCTGATGAACGAGGACACGCGCGCCGACTTCCTGCTGCGCGCACGCATGGTCTCGTCGATCCGCCGCACCCTCGACGGTGACGGCTTCGTCGAGGTCGAGACGCCGGTGTTGCAGCCGAACTACGGCGGAGCATTCGCCCGCCCCTTCGTCACGCATCACAACGAGCTCGACCAGGATCTCTACCTGCGTATCGCGACGGAGCTCTACCTCAAGCGCCTGATCGTCGGCGGGCTCGAGCGCGTGTACGAGATCGGCAAGGACTTCCGCAACGAAGGCGTGTCGTACAAGCACAACCCAGAGTTCACGATGCTCGAGTGGTACGAGGCATACGCGGACTACGAGGACACGATGCGGCGGATGGAGGACGTCGTCGCGCGCGCCGCCGACGACACGCTCGGCACGACCCGCGTGCAGTTCCGCGGGCACGACATCGATCTCGCGCGCTGGCAGCGCGTGAAGCTGGTCGACGCGCTGGACGCGCACGGACTCTGGACACGCGACGAGGCGGAGCTGCGCGCGCGCCTTCGCGAGCGCAACGTCGACACGACGCACGACCGCACCTGGGCGCAGCTCGTCGACCACGCGCTGTCGCACTACGTCGAGCCTGCGCTCGTCGAGCCGACGATCCTGCACGACTACCCGATCGAGCTCTCGCCGTTCGCGCGCGCGACCGACGACGACCCGACGATCGTCGAACGGTTCGAGTACTACGTCGGCGGGATGGAGCTCGGCAACGCGTTCACGGAGATCAACGACTCGGAGGAGCAGCAGTCGCGCTTCGCGATGCAGCAGCAGGAAGGCGCGGGCGGCAACGTCGAGGCCGAGCCGGGCGACCCGGACTACGTGCAGGCGTTGTCCTACGGCATGCCGCCCACCGGCGGCCTCGGGCTCGGGATCGACCGCCTGGCGATGGTGCTCTCGGGCCGCGAGTCGATTCGCGACGTGATTCTCTTTCCGGCCCTCCGAGAGCAGAAGTAAGGTCTTTTCCATGGAGAAGACGCGCGCCGCGGTCCCCGCGGTGGTGCTCGTCCTGGCCGGGATCGCGGTCGGCGTCGGCGTCGCCGCGATCGTCACCGTGCTCCAGCACACCCGGTACCGCGCCGAAGCGTCGCTGGTCGTTCAACGCGGAACACAGCCCGTCACGGACCACGGCCTCGTGCGCACGGTCGGCGACCTCGCGCGCAGCGACACCGTCGCGACGGACGTCGCACGCAACCTCGCCCTGCACGAGTCGACCGACGCGCTCCGCACGCACATGCACGTGAACGAGGACCAGGACTCCGCGTTCCTGCTGCTGAGCGCCGACGCGAACAGCCGCACCCTCGCGAGCCAGATCGTGACGCAGCTCGGCCTCGTCGTCACGCAGGCCGTGCGGCAGCGGTTCGGCCAGGTCTCGCCGACGGGCGGAGAGCCCGTCCAGGTCGTCCTCATAGACCAGCCGCACGTCCTGCCGGGCCACGTGTCGCCGAACCTGAGGCGCAACCTCGGTTTCGGCGCGCTCTTCGGGCTCGTTGCGGGTCTCTTCCTCGCGAACCTGTTCGCGCCGCGCCGGCCTGCGCGCGTCACGATCGCGCCGCCGCCCGTCCTCGGTTCGGGTGCGGACGCGGTTGCGGGACGTCTGCTCGAGCTCGCCCGCGCGACGCCGTTCCAGACCGTTGCAGTCGCGGGCGACGACGACGGCTCGTTCGCCGGCGAGGTCGCGGACGCGCTCGCCGCACGCGGCGTGACCTCCGCGCGCGCGGCCGACGCCGACGCGCTCCCCGGGCTCGCTGCGCGCAACGCGTTCGTCCTCGTCGGCGCGGGTCTCGCCGACATCCCGCCGACGGACGCGGTCGTCGCCCTCGCCGACGGTTCGCCGCTGCCGCTCGAGCTCGTGACCGGCCTTCGCGGGGCGCGCTTCCTCGGTGTCGCAGAACGGAGCGGCGCGTAACGGCACTCGCGCTCCCGCGCAACGTCGAGCTTCGGCTTTCGGCTGCGCTCCCCGCGGCGGCGGCGACGCTCGCCGTCGCGTGGCCGCATGACGCGCTCGCGTTCGGCGCGGCCGCGCTCGTCGCGGTGCTGCCGCTCGCGCTACGTGGCGAGCTTCCCGGCGCGCTGATCTCGCTCGCCGCGCTCGTCGTCTTCGGCGGTTTCGTCGCCGTCCACGGCGCTTCCGACCTCGCGCGTGCAGCCGCGGCCGGAACGGCGGTTGCGGCGGCGCTGCTCGTCGCGGTCCGCTCGGCGGAGGATCTGCAGGTCGCGGTCGAGGCGTTCGCGCTCGCCGCCGGGATCGCCGCGCTGGTGGCGGCCGTGTCCGGCATACGTGGGACGCACGCAGACGTCCTCGCCGGCGCCGCCGCAATCGGCCTCGGTCTCGCGCTTCGCAACGGCTCGTGGGCCGCCGTCGCCGCGGACCTCGCAGGCGTCGTCGCGCTGCACTCGCGGGCCGGCTTCGTCGCAGTCGCGTGCGCCGCCTTCGTCGCGCCGTTCTTCCGGACGCGCGCGCTCGTCTGCGCAGCGGCGCTCGCCGCTGCGTGGCTCGCGGGGGCACCGCCGGCACATGCCCCGTGGGTGCACGGCGACTACGGCGACGTGTACCACCGGCTCGGCGTGCCCGGCGCGGTGCTCTTCGCATTGCTCCTCGCCGCCCTCCTGCGCGACCTTCCGCTTGCGTTCGCGCCGGCGGTCGTCGCCGCGGGTGCGGCGGCGATCCTCGCGCCGGTCGAAGCCGCCGCGCCGGTGCTCGCACTCGCAGGCTTCGCCGGCGGACGGGCTGCCTATGATCGCGCCGTGGCGTCCGAGCGCGAGCGGCGGCTCGACGAGGTCGAGGCCAGGCTCGTCGCCGAGGCGCGTGCGCTCGACGCGCAACGCGTGCAGCTGGCGAGGCGCGTCGACGCGCTGGACGAGCGCGAACGCTCGATCGACGCGGAGGTCGCCGCGCGGACGCCGGTCCTCGCCGCCCCTCGGCCCGCGCCGGCCGCCCGCGCGGCCGCGCCCCCGGGCCCGGCACGCTTCCGCCCGGTACCGCGCCGCTTCACGATCGCGCAGCTCGAGGACCTCGTCGCGACCCGCGGGGCAGCCTTCCCCG
>JAFAHG010000289.1 GCA_019237315.1 Actinomycetota bacterium | reverse complement strand
TCGTACGCGGTCGGAAGGATGTCGGCGAGGAACAGCACGTCCTCGTTCGAGAGCTCCTCGGGGACCTTGTAGACCGACGTGTCGGCGAAGGGGACGCGCGCGTACTCGGCCTGGAGCCCGTCGATCAGGTGGCCGAAGATCCAGCCGCCGCCGCCCGTGCACAGGCCGTAGTGGCCTTCTTTGCAGAACCGGCAGCGACCGCAGGACGTGATGCACGAGACGAGCACGCGGTCACCCGGTGCAAGCGTCGTCACCGCCCCACCCACGTCCACGACCGTGCCGACCGCCTCGTGGCCGAGGATCGTCCCGGGCTTCACCTCGGGCACGTCCCCTTTCAGGATGTGCAGGTCGGTTCCGCAGATCGTGGACGAGTCGATGCGGACGATCGCGTCTGTCGGCTCCTGGATTTTCGGATCGGGGACGGTCTCCCACGACCGCTTCCCGGGTCCGCCGTAGACGAGTGCCTTCATGGCGGCTCCTTTCGCTTGACGCAGCCAGCGTCGCCGCGCGCCGCGCCCCGGGCATCGGTGGGCGCACCGACCGACGTGCGGCTTTGCCGCACCGGAATCCGCACCGCCCACGATTTCCGCACGTGCACGGCGCGCGAGAGTCGGGGCGTGAGCTTGCCGATGGAGACGAAGCCGAAGCTCTGCAGGCTGCAGGCGACGCTTGGGACGAGCGAGGTGTGTCCCGCGGGCGCGTGTCCCTTCTGGGAGCCGGGCGGCGCGGTGCTCGAGGGTCGCTGCGCGCTGGAGCGGATCGAGCTCGCCGGCCGGCCCGAGCTCGCGAGCTTCCTCCTGCGGATGCGCCGCGACCTCGGCGACGCCGCGCGAGAAGAGCTCTACCGCCTGCTCGACACCGACGACGCCGACGGCGGCTGACCTGCGGGGAACCCGCAGGCGGCCTCCGGACAATCGCCGATGGCATCGCGTGTCGTGACCGCGACGCTGACGGCGTGAACGGCATCCAACTCGCGAACGCGGTCGCACTCACCTCCGCCGCCGGCCTGCTGATGCTCGTCGCGGGCTCGGCGAAAAAGCAGTTGCGCTGGAGGCCGCGTCGCCGATCCAGGAAAGGACGGCTGAGATGAGCACCATCGTCGTCGGCGTCGACGGGTCGGACGGATCGATCGCCGCACTCCGAGCCGCACTGAAGGAGGCCAAGGCGCGGAACGCGGCGCTCAAGGTCGTGAGCGCGTGGCACATCCCGCCGGCCGCCTACGGCTCGGGCTGGGCGCCCGTGCCCGTGAACAGGAGCGACTTCGAGATCATCGGCGAGGCGGCACTCACGAAGAGCCTCGACGCGATCGCCGCCGAGAAGGACAGCGTGCCGATCACCTCGATCGTGCGCGAGGGACAGGCGGCGGAGATCCTGCTCGCCGAGGCGAAGAACGCCGACATGCTCGTCGTCGGCACGCGCGGCCTGGGCGGATTTCGCGGCCTGCTGCTCGGTTCGGTCAGCCAGCAGTGCGCGCACCACGCGGACTGCCCCGTGCTGATCGTGCCCGCGCCGGAGACCTAGACGGAGACGTGTGCGGTTGCGGGCTCGCCCGCAACCGCACGCGCGAGATCGAGCGTCGACACGACGCCGGCGGGCCGGCCGTCGTCGGGATCGACCACGGCGAGGTGTCCGACGCCGTATTCGGCCATCAACATTGCGGCGCGCGCGAGCGGCTCGTCGGCGTAGATGCTGACGAGCGGCGCGACGGCGAGCTCGCCTGCCGTGCGCGCGGCCGCTCCCGCCCACGCGCCGGCGACGAGGTCGAGGTCGGAGACGAGCCCCCAGAGCCGGGTCGTGTACTGGTCACCGTCGGCGAAGACGAAGACCGCGTGGACGCGACGGCTCGCCATCAGCTCGGCGACCTCGCGAAGCGGCGTTTCCGGTGAGCAGCTGATCACGCCCGTCGTCATCACGTCGCCGACCCGGAGCTCTTCGAAGGACTTCATGGCGGACAGCATGTAGCCCCGGCAGGCGACGCCCATCAGCGGCAACGCGGAATCCCTTGCGGTTTACTACGCGCGACCGGTTCGCCACATGGACGTCGAAAACTCAGTGCGGGCGGCGGCCCCCGACCGCCTGCGCCTTCTCGTCGAGAGCGGGATCGCGCTCAGCTCCGAGCTGTCGCTCGAGGCGTTGCTGCACCGTCTCGTCGGCCTCGCCGTCGAGCTCACCAGCGCCCGCTACGGCGCGCTCGGCGTGATCGACCGCACGGGCACCGCGCTGGAGCAGTTCATCACCGTCGGCGTCGACGACGAGGAGCGCGCGACGATCGGCGACCTCCCGCATGGGCGCGGGATCCTCGGCGTCCTCATCCGCGAACGCGAGACGCTGCAGCTGCACGACCTCTCGCAGGACCCGCGCTCGGTCGGATTCCCGCCGGGCCACCCGCCGATGCACTCGTTCCTCGGCGTTCCGATCCGGCTGCGCGGCACCGTGTTCGGCAACCTCTACCTCACCGAGAAGCAGGGTGGCGACTTCACGCCCGGCGACGAGGACCTCGTCCAGCTCCTCGCGGCACAGGCGGCGGTGGCGATCGAGAACGCGCGGCTGTACGAATCGGCGCGGCAGTGGTCGCGACAGCTCGAGTCGCTGAACGAGGTGTCCGAGGCGCTCGTCACCGAGGCCGACCTCTCCCAGCTGCTCGAGCTCGCAGCGACGCGCCTCCGCGAGCTGCTCGACGCGCGCGTCGTCATGATCGACCGGCCGAGCAGCGACGGCGCGTCGCTCGCGGTGGAGGCGGCGAACGGCGAGCGCGCGGAGCAGCTCGTCGGCATGCGCCTCGAGACCGCGCGGTCGAAGGCAGGCCGTGCGTTCACACGCCGGCGCAGCGAGCGCGTCGACGCGCTCATCGACGACCCCGAGGTCGACCAGACGACGCCGCGCATCGTCGACGCGACCTCCGGCCTCTTCGTGCCGCTCGTCGTGCGCGACAAGGCGGCGGGCATCGTCGTCGCCTACGACAAGCGCGGCGCGGACCCGCGCTTCACCGATGCGGACATGCGCATCGCCGAGGCCTTCGCAAACCGCGCCGCGATCGCGCTCGAGCTCGCCGACCGCGTGGGCCGCGAGGCCGTGCGCGCGCTGCTCCAGGGTCAGGAGACCGAGCGCGCGCGGCTGGCACGCGAGCTGCACGACGAGACGGGCCAAGCCCTGGCTTCGATCCTCCTCGGGTTGAAGGCGCTCGAGCGCGACGTGGGTGAGGAGCCGCTCGTGCAGCTGCGCGAGCTCGTCGCATCCGCGCTCGGCGACGTCCGTCGGCTCACGGTCGAGCTGCGGCCGCCTGCGCTCGACGACTTCGGGCTGCAGGCCGCGCTCGAGCGGCTGACGACGGTGCTCGAGGAGCGAAGCGGCGTGCAGACCGAGCTCAACGTCGCGGCGTCCTCGCTGCCGCCGATCGTCGAGACGGCGCTCTACCGGATCGTGCAGGAGGCGCTCACGAACGTCGTGAAGCACGCGCACGCGCGCTCCGTCAGCGTCGTCGTCGCGCAGGGACCGTCGTCCGTGCGCTGCGTCATCGAGGACGACGGGCAAGGGTTCTCGCCGGACGCCGTCCGCGAGGGCGCGCTCGGCCTCGTCGGCATGCGCGAGCGGCTGCACCTCCTCGGCGGTCGGCTCGAAATCCAGGCGACGCCCGGCCGCGGGACGACTCTGGTCGCAGAACTTCCGCTGGATCAGTAGTTCCCCGCACCGGTCTGCGGGCGAATCGCCTCGCCGCCCCGCCGAAGCAGCGCGATCCTGGATCCATGCCAACCCGGGTCCTCATCTGCGACGACCACGCACTCCTGCGCTCCGGACTTCGGCGCCTCCTCGAAGGCGACGACGCCATCGAGGTGGCCGGCGAGGCCGCGAACGCAGACGAAGCCGTCGACCAGGCCGCCACGCTCGTCCCGGACGTCGTCCTCCTCGACATCGTCATGCCCGGCCGGAGCGGGATCGAGGCGATCCCGGACGTGCTCGACGCGGCGCCGAATGCGAAGGTCTTGATGCTCTCGATGCAGGACGACCCCACGTACGTCCGCCGCGCGTTCGCGGCGGGCGCGAGCGGCTACCTCCTGAAGGAAGCCGCGGACGAGGAGCTCGTCGAGGCCGTCCGCGAGGTCGCGCAGGGCCGCCGGTACGTCCACCCGCTCCTCGGAGCGCGCCTCGCGGTCGCCGAGGTCGCGCAGGAGACGCAGCACGTGGACGACCCGCTCTCCGAACGTGAGCACGAGGTGCTCCGCCTGCTTGCGCTCGGCCACACGAACCAGGAGATCGCGAAGCTCCTCTTCATCTCGGTGCGCACAGCCGAGACGCACCGCGCGCACATCATGCGCAAGCTCGGGCTCACGACGCGGGCGGAGATCGTCCGCTATGCGCTCAGCACCGGGCAGCTGCAACAGCAGGCCGCCACGGCGTGACCTCGCCCGAGTCGCGGCTCCGGTCGCTCGTCGCGGCCGGGATGGCCGTAAGCTCCGAGCTCTCGCTCGACGCGCTGTTACAGCGTCTCGTCGAAACCGCTGCGGAGCTGACCGACGCGCGCTACGCCGCGCTCGGGGTCATCGACCCGACCGGGTCCCGTCTCGAACGGTTCTTCACGCATGGCGTCGACGCCGACGCGCGAAGCGCGATCGGCGAGCCGCCGCGGGGGCGCGGGATTCTCGGCGTCCTCATCCACGACACGAAGCCGCTCCGGCTGCACGACCTGAACGCGGATCCGCGGGCCGTGGGGTTCCCCCCGGGCCACCCACCGATGCGGTCGTTCCTCGGCGTTCCGGTGCTGCTGCGCAGCGTCGCCTACGGAAACCTGTACCTCACCGAGAAGAATGGCGGCGACTTCACCGCCGAGGACGAGGAGATCGTCACGCTGCTCGCAGGGCAGGCGGCCGTGGCGATCGAGAATGCCCGCCTCTACGAAGCCGCGACGCGCTGGTCGCGGCAGCTCGAGTCGTTGAACGAGGTGAGCGGTGCGCTCGCGACCGAGACGGACCTCGATCGGCTGCTCGACCTCGTCGCGCACCGCCTCCGCGCACTCCTGGGCGCGCGCGTGGTAGCGGTCTTGCTGCCGACGTTCGCGGGAGCGTTCCGCTTCGCCGCGATCGCGGGCGGCGATGCGGCCGACCTCCTCGAACAGACGTTTCCACGCGACCGCTCGAAGAGCGGCATCGCGTTCGAGCGGCAACAGACGATCCGCGTCGACTCGCTCGTCGACGACCCGGACGTCAACCATGCACTCACGCGTCGGCTCGACGCGCGCTGCGGACTGTGGGTACCGCTCCTGGTGCACGGCGAGTCGATCGGCGTCATCGTCGCGCACGACAAGGCGGCTGCACCCGATGCGCACTTCTCCGACGACGACGTTCGCGTCGCCGAGGCGTTCGCCGCGCGCGCCGCCGTCGCGGTCGACATGTCGGAGCGCGTGGCGCGTGACGCGCTCCGTCGCGTCGTCGCGGCGCAGGAGATCGAGCGCCGGCGGCTCGCGATGGAGCTCCACGACGGAACCGGCCAGGCGCTGACGTCGATTCTGCTCGCGCTGCGGAACGCCGACGACGCCGCTCCCGAGGTCGCGGCCGCTGCGCTCGAGCGGGCCCGCGAGCTGGCGGTCGACACGCTGAGACGCGTTCGAGCGCTCGCCGTCGAGCTGCGGCCGAAGGCGCTCGACGACTTCGGCCTCCAGGCGGCCCTGGCGCGGCTCGCCGCGACGACGGCCGAGGAGAGCGGCGTCGCGGTCGACTTCGCGGCCACGCTTCCGGAGGAACGTCTCCCGGAGGCGGTCGAGACCGCGCTCTACCGCCTTGCGCAGGACTCGCTCGCGTCCGCAGTCCGGCACGAGGACGCGCATCGTGTCAGCATCCTTCTCACGCGCAACGATGGGAAGGTGTCGGTCGTGATCGAGGACGACGGAGTGCCGGCGGCGGACGCCGACCTCGAGCTCGTTCGCGAACGCGCAGCTCTCGTCGACGGCGAGGTACGCAGCGTCGCCGGCAAGCCACGCGGGTCGACGGTCGTCGTCGAGGTGCCGATCCGGTGACGCGCGTCCTGATCGTCGACGACCACGCCGTCGTGCGTGCTGGCCTGCGGCTGCTGATCGACGCCGAGTCGGATCTCGAGGCGGTCGGCGAGGCTGCGAGCGCACGCGAGGCGGTCTTCGAGGCGCGCGCGACGAAGCCCGACGTGATCCTGATGGACGTCGTCATGCCGGACCAGACCGGGCTCGAGGCGTTGCCGACGCTGCTGCACGAGCACCCGGAGGCCAAGGTGCTCATCCTGTCGATGCAGGACGACCCGCGCTACGTGCGCGAGGCGTTCGCAGCGGGTGCGAGCGGCTACGTCCTGAAGGAGGCGGCCGACAACGAGGTCGTCGGTGCGATCCGCGAGGTCGCGGAGGGCGGCCGCTACGTCCACCCCGAGCTCGGCGCCCGACTGATCGAAGCGGAGGCCGCCGCACAGCGCCGCGCCGACGCCGACCCGCTGTCCGACCGCGAGCGCGAGGTGCTGCGTTTGCTCGCGCTCGGGCACACGAACCAGGAAATCGCGCAGACGCTGTACATCTCGGTGCGCACCGCGGAGACACACCGCGCACACATCATGCAGAAGCTCCGTCTCGGCAGCCGCGCCGAGCTCGTGCGCTACGCGCTTGCCGAAGGGCTGCTCGAGAGCTCCGCGTAGCGCGGCGCCGAAGCGGCGGGAAGACTCAGCCAGACGTCGGCTTCCGCGAGGGCCGCATTCCCTCCGTGCGCCTGTGCGATCAATTGGACGATGGCGAGGCCGAGGCCGGTCCCTCCCGGGCTCCGCGCGTCGTCCGCGCGGCTGAAGCGGTCGAACGCGCGCTCGGCGAACCCGGGCGGGAAGCCGTCACCCTCGTCGCGGACGTGCAGCTCGACGCGGTCGCCACGGCGCAGCGCGGCGAGCGTGACGGTCCCGCGGCCGTAGGTGAGCGCGTTGTCGACGAGGTTCCCGAGCGCCTGCTCGAGCCGCATCGGGTCCGCGTCGACGATGGCATCGCCACTCGCTTCGATCTCGACTCGCCGCCCGAGCCGCTCGGCGCGGACGGCGAACCGCTCGGCGACCGCGGCCATCACGTCGTACGCGGCGAGGCGCTCCGGGCGGACGGGCAGCGAGCCCTGGTCGGAGCGCGCGATCAGGAGCAGGTCCTCGGCGAGGCGCGAGAGACGCTCGGTCTCCTCGGCCGCCGACCGAAGCGCCTCCTCGAGCTCCGCAGCGGAACGCGGCCGGCGCAGCGCGAGCTCGAGCTCGGTGCGCAGCAATGCGAGCGGAGTGCGTAGCTCGTGACTCGCGTCGGCAACGAAGCGCCGCTCGTGCTCGAACGCCGACTCGAGTCGCGCAAGCATGTCGTTCAGGGTCTCGGCGAGCCGCGCCACCTCGTCGTGCGACGGCGGGACCGGCAAGCGCTTGCCCGGCGTGGACGCGGTGATCGCGGCAGCGCGGCGGCGCATCGCTTCGACGGGCCGCAATGCCGCCCCCGCGAGCAGGTAGCCGGCCCACACCGCAAGCAGCAGCGCGGCCGGCGCCGCGAGTGCGAACCCGTTGCGCAGCCTGTGGAGCGTCTCTCGGCGAGCAGCGAGGGATTGCCCGAGGACGAGCACGTCGCGCGAGCCGCCAACCGTGACAGGGAGGGCGAGCACGCGCCAGCGACCGTTCAGGCCGGGGACGTCATCGATCGCCGCCTTCAGCGTCGCACCGTCGCGCACGCGTGCGAGCGGCGCGGCGTCGAGCAGCTTCGGCAGCGTCGGCGGCGATGGGTCGAGCACACGTCCCGCAGGTGTGATCAGCTCGCCGACCGCCGTGCCGACCGGCGCGTCCTGGTCGATCGCCGACTTTCCCTGCTGGAGCCGTGGCACCGCCTCCTGCGCCTGCACGCGGAGCGTCTGGTCGATGCTCGAGAGCAGCGCCGAGCCGACGCGCACATAGACGAAGCCGCCCGTTGCGACGAGCACGACCGCCATCGCGAGCGCAAACGGCAGCGTCAGCCGGACGCGGATCGGAAGCCTCGCGATCACGCAGCCTCCAGCCGGTAGCCGACACCACGCACGGTCGACAGCGAATGGCAGCCGAACGGACGGTCGATCTTCTCGCGTAGGTAGCGGACGTACACGTCGACCACGTTCGAGCGGCTCTCGAACGCCATGTCCCACGCGCCGTCGATCAGCTGCACGCGCGTCAATGTCTCACCGGGCCGGCGCATGAAGATTTCGAGCAGCGCGAACTCCTTCGCCGACAGATCGAGCTCCGCATCTCCCCGCCAGGCGCGGCGTGCCGCGGGGTCGAGCCGCAGGTCCCCGACCTCGAGGACCGCGGGCCGCTCACCCGGCGCACGACGCACGAGCGCGCGCAGCCGCGCGAGGAGCTCCGAGAACGAGAACGGCTTCACGAGGTAGTCGTCGGCGCCGGTGTCGAGCCCCTGGACGCGGTCCTCGACGGCGTCGCGTGCGGTGAGGAGCAGCACCGGCGTCCAGATCTCCCGCCTTCGCAGCTCGCGGCAGACCCCGAACCCGTCGAGATCGGGGAGCATCACGTCGAGGACGATCGCGTCGTACGCGGTGGCGCCCGCCATCCAGAGCGCATCCTCGCCCGACGCGGAGACGTCCACGGCGTGGCCCTCCTCGACGAGACCGCGCTTGAGGAGCTGCGCCATCTTGGGCTCGTCTTCGACGACGAGAACGCGCATGGCTCGATTGTCGCCCTTTTCTCATGAGCGCAACGTGAGACTCACGACGCGCTCATCGCTCGGGCCTTTCTACTGAGGGAACACGTCGGGATCCCACCGATGCCGCAACGAACGACATCGGCGACGCTCAACGGGTCATCTACCGAAGGGAGGCCTGATGAGTGCAACGCTGATCGCACCAAAGCCGACGATCGTCGCCGAGCGCCCGCCGCGCGCGGCCGCGCCGGAGGTCGTGAGCCGGTTCGAGATCGAGACGGCCGAGATGAACCGCTGGCTGCGGATGCTCGTGCCGCCCTTCTTTCTCTCCGGCACGGCGTTCGCGTTCGCGATCGCGACCGGCTGGCAGTGGCTGATCGGCGTGGCGCTGTTCGTCGGGCCGACGTTCATCATCCTCGCGTTCATCTACCTCGGCCTCACATCCGAGTCGAACGGTGAGTAACGCCTCGAGCGCGGTGTTCGAGCGTGACGCACGACACGATCGTCGCGCTCGCCGCGCTCGGCGTTTTCGGGCAGGCGCTCGCAGCGGGCGGCATCCTGGCGGGAGCGGCGGCGGCCGCGGGCCTGCGGGCACCGCTGCGCATCGTTCGCCGAATCCTGTGGGGCTATGAGCTCTGGGCCGCATTCCTCGTCGCGTCGATCGCGACCGGCGGCAGCCTCTTCTTCTCGGAGATCGTCGGCTTTCCGCC
>JAFAHG010000226.1 GCA_019237315.1 Actinomycetota bacterium | reverse complement strand
CTCGCCGAGTTCCTGTTCGGCGACGAGGACGCGATGATCCAGATCGACATGTCGGAGTACATGGAGAAGCACGCCGTGTCGCGCCTCGTCGGCTCGCCGCCCGGCTACATCGGCTACGACGAAGGCGGCCAGCTCACGGAGGCCGTGCGCCGCAAGCCGTACTCGGTCGTCCTCTTCGACGAGATCGAGAAGGCGCACCCCGACGTCTTCAACATCCTCCTGCAGATCCTCGAGGACGGGAAGCTGACCGATGCGCAGGGGCGCAAGGTGGACTTCCGCAACGTCATCGTGATCATGACCTCGAACATCGGCTCGACGTCGATCTCGAAGAACCAGGCGCTCGGCTTCAACCTCTCCGACGAGCAGGGCCTCTCGTACGAGGACATGAAGTCGCGGGTGATGGGTGACCTCAAGCGCGTCTTCCGCCCCGAGCTCCTGAACCGAATCGACGAGATCATCGTGTTCCCGAAGCTCGCGAAGGAGGAGATCCTCCAGATCGTCGACCTGATGCTGAACCGCCTGCGCGTGCAGATGGCCGAGCACGAGGTCACGATCGAGCTGACGAACGACGCAAAGGAGATGCTCGTCGAGAAGGGCTACGACCCGGCGATGGGCGCCCGGCCGCTGCGCCGCGCGATCCAGCGTCTGATCGAGGACCCGCTCGCCGACTTCGTCCTCGGCCGCTCGCTCGAGCCCGGCTCGACGATCGTCGTCAAGCGAAAGAACGACGAGGAAGTCGACATCGAGGTCGTGCCGCCGGTGCCGTCGGAGATCCCGGCCGGCATCGTCGCGTCGACCGGCGACGGCGAGTCCGACGAAGAGCCCGCGGGCGACTCGGACTAGCTCCTCCACACACGTCTCTTTCGGCCATGGCCGGGGTCTGACCCCGGCCATGGCCTTTTCGGACACCTTTTACGGACGGCTTACGACGGCTTACGCGCGGCTGATGGTCGATGCCTGGGCTGCTTACACCTCACGGCGATAACCCGAGCGTCACCCTCCGACGCAAAGGAGCTTCCGATGTTCAAGCGCACGTTTCTCCTCTCCATCGCAGCGGCCGCGCTCCTCGCCGGGAGCGCCCTCGCCGACGGCAGCACGCCCGTCAAGGGCCCGTTCGCCGGCACCGTCCACGCAGTCGGCACGCTGAGCTACACCGACGGCTCGTCGCAGACGTGGAACTGGGACCGCGGCAAGATCACGGCCCTCGACTCGACCTCGATCACGCTGACGCGGCGCGACAAGGTGCAGGTCACCTTCGCGATCACCTCGTCGACCGTCGTCCGCAACGACGGCGCCACGTACCAGCTGTCCGACCTGAAGATCGGCCAGGTCGCGACCGTCATCTCGCAGAGCGGCAACGCCGACATCATCCGCAACATCCGCGGCGACGGCGCGCCGAGCGGCGCCGACCAGTCGGCGATCGAAGGGCCCGCCGCGAAGTCGACGACCGGCACGATCGACGCGCTCTACTACGACGGCTCGTCGCAGACGTTCCAGTACGACCGCGGCCGCATCACCTCGGTCGGGAACGGCCAGCTCTCGATCGTCCGCGCCGACAAGAGCACGGCGACCTTCACCTACGACGACTCGACGATCGTCCGCGACAAGGACAACGTCGAGGCCGTCTCCGACCTCCAGGTCGGCGAGGGCGCGATGTTCTTCTCGCAGAACGGCAAGCTCATGCTCGTCACCTGCCTCGGGCAGCCGAAGCAGCAGGCGAACCCTCAGGGCCAGGGCCAGCTGCAGCCGGGCGCGGGCGTCCAGGGTCAGGCCGGTCTCGGTCTCGGCTTCCGCCTCGGTCATCGGCACGCGAACCTCGGCACGACCGTCACCGCGTAGTTCGCCGTCCCTCCCGGCGAATGAAGGGGCGCCCGCAGGCGCCCCTTCACGCGTGTGGACGCATCGGCACGAAGTCGGCACGAATGCCGTCGGGACGCGCCCGTACAGTGCTCCGGTGGCGAAGGCGAAGACGGCGCCGGTTCAGTTCGCGTGCTCCGAGTGCGGCACCTCGACCGCGCGCTGGTTCGGGCGCTGCCCTGGATGCGGGACGTTCGGGACGCTCGTCGAGGAAGCCGCGCCCACGCCGGCGCCGGCCGGTCACCTGCGGCCCGTGCTGCGACTCGTCGACGTCGAGGCCGACGACGCCGAGCGGATGACGACCGGTGTGCCCGAGCTCGACCGCGTTCTCGGCGGCGGGCTCGTACCGGCGTCTCTCGTGTTGCTCGGTGGCGAGCCGGGCGTCGGGAAGTCGACGCTCCTGCTCAGTG
>JAFAHG010000178.1 GCA_019237315.1 Actinomycetota bacterium | reverse complement strand
AACCGCTCCTCGAGAAAGGCCTTCACCTCGGACACGACGTCGTGGTAACGCGGCGCGTCCTGCATCGTGCGCGGCTCGCCCTGCATGTGCATCAGGCAGACGTAGACGTTCGCGTCCGCGATGACGCCGGCGAGCTCGGGATCGCCGCGCAGCGCCGTCACGTCGTTTACGAGCTCGACGCCGTGTGCGACCGCGCGCCGCGCCACCTCCGCCTTCGACGTGTCGATCGATACCGGCTCGCCGCGCAGACCCTCGAGCACCGGCTCGACGCGGCGCAGCTCTTCCTCGAGATCGACGGCGTCTGCGCCGGGCCGCGTCGACTCGCCGCCGACGTCGACGATCGCCGCCCCGGCGGCGAGCATCCCACGCGCCTCGACGAGTGCCGCCGTCGGGTGCAGGTAGAGCCCGTCGCCGGAGAACGAATCCGGCGTGACGTTGACGACGCCCATCACGGATCCGCGCGGGAAGCGTTCTTCGATCGGCTGGCGCCGCGCGGCCATGAGGGCATTCTCCATTCCCGGGGATCTATCCCGCGAAAAGGGAGGCGAGCTGCGCCGGCGCGATGTTCCCGCCGGTGCAGATGATCACGACCGTGTGGTTCTCGAGCGTCTCGCGGAGCCGGAGGACGGCGGCAAGCGGACTCGCGGCGGCGCCCTCGACGAGGTTGCACGTGTGCTCGATCATCAGCCGCGTTGCTTCCGCGATCTCGTCTTCGCTCACCAGCAGGAAGTCGTCGAGGTGACGCCAGAGAATCGACTGCGGAAGCTCGAACGGGACGCGAGTCGAAAGGCCCTCGGCGGCCGTGTTCATCTCGTCGCTTATGAGCGCCTTCGCCTGCCAGGAGCGGAATGCGGCCGGGGCCGCCGCTGCCTGGACGCCGATCACGCGAATCTTCGGGTCGACGGCTTTCGCGACGATGCACGCGCCGGCGGCACCGCTGCCGCCTCCGATCGGCACGACGATCGTGTCGACGTCTGGGCACTGCTCGAGGATCTCGAGCGTGTGTGTGCCGACCCCGGCGATCAGGAGCGGCTCGTTGCCTGAGTGGACGTAGCGGTAGCCGCGCTCGGCAGCGAGCGCCTCGCACCGTTCCCGCGCCTCGTCGAAGTCTTGGCCGTGCTCGACGATCTCCGCCCCGAGCGCGCGCATCCTCGCGAGCTTCGTCGGATTCGGGTTCTGCGGCACGCAGATGATCGCGCGGGCCCCGAAGACGCCCGCAGCAAACGCGATCGACTGGCCGTGGTTACCGGTCGACGCGGTGATCAGACCCCGGTTGCGGTCCGCGGCCGCAAGCTGGCCGACGAGGTTCAGGCCGCCGCGGACTTTGAACGCACCTGTCGGGAGGTGGTTCTCGTGCTTCACGAGGATCCTCGTCCCGACGAGCGCAGAAAGCGTCCGGTGCTCGTGGAGAGGCGTTGGCGCCAGATGGACGCCAATCGTGCGGCGGGCGTGCAAAACGTCTGCCAGCGACACATCAGGAAAAGACCCGTTCATGCGCCGACGATCGACGGCACGCTAGAACGCCGGATCGAAGTAGATCGTCTCCCCGCCGGTCTTGATGACCCAGGCGTAGATCTTGACCGGGCTGACGGCTTCGATCAGCCCGTGGCCTGGGGAGCTCGGGAGCGCCGAGCCCTTGACAGTCGTGCACGACCAGCCCTCGAACGGCGAGCCGGCGATCGTGACGAACTCCGTCGTCGGCTTGTCGAAGTCGACTTCCCCCCACGACTGGCCGACGTGCTGCGCCTTCGCGAGCGTCAGCAGGCACGCGCGCTTGAGCTCTGCGGTCGCGATGATCTTCAGGTTCGCGGCGATGCTCTGGCCGAGTGCCGTGCCGATCTGGAAGCCGAGCATCGCGGCGCGAACCTGCGGCAGGGTCATGATGTTGCGGCCGAGGAGTCTCGTCGAGAGATCGACGAAGGCCGTCTTGAGCGCGGTGAACTGCTGATCCTCGGTTGCGTTCCCAGAGATCACGCGGGCGAACGTCGTCAGCTGATTGGCGAGATCGCCCGCATCTTTGCCCGCGATCCGGGTCACGAGATCGGAGACGTTCTTCTGCTGGAGCATGCTGAGCTGGTCGGCGGTGAGCGTCCCCTTGAGAACGCGGAAGAGATCGGCTGCCTTGCCCAGCAGGTCCCCGCTCTGCGACACGTACTTGCCGGCCTTGTCGCCCGCGAACTGCTTGACGAGATCCGCGATGTTCGCCTTCAGCAAGTTCGAGGCGTCGATGCTGTCCGGCTTGATCTTTCCGGTGAGCACCTGCCCGAACTGGTCCACCTTGTCGACGAGCTCCTTCGCCTGCGCCTTCTGCGTCACCGTGTCGGTCTCGTCGATGAACGACTTCAGCGACGAGACCGCGTCGCTCACGAGGCCGCAGGCGGCGTCTCTGACGAGCTGGCGCTCCGCCTCGGTCACCTGGGGCGACGGCGGCGTCGGCAGCCCGCCGGCAGCGGACGCCAGCGAGCGCGCAACCGTCTGGAGCTGCTCGAGCCGTGCGAGCACGGCCTGGTCGGAGGAGCGATGGGAGGGATGGGCGCTCTCGTCGGCCGTCACCTGTGCGACCGACCGCTGCAGCGAAGCGCGGTAGCCGTCCGCCTGGTCGGCCTGATACGCGGCGACGAAGTACTGGTCGTCGGCGTCGAGCGGCAGCTCCGCGACCTCCGGCTTCTGGATCGAGCACTGGTGGAACAGGACGGGCTTCGGCTGATAGGACGGCTCCGACGCGTTGCGGATCAGGATCTTCGGATTGGACCCATCGGCGCCGATCGTCCAGATGTTCGTCTGCTGGACCTGGTCGCCTCCACCCTCCGCGTTCCAGCCGGTACCGGAGGGCTCGACGAACGCGATCGTTCTGCCGTCGGGTGACCAGGCGGGGTCGTCTCGCGGCGGAGCGTAGAGCGTCTTCCCGGGATAGAGCCCGTACGGCGTCGTGAAGATGCGATGGGCCGGGCCGCCGGCCGCACTGCCGATGTAGAGGCCGTCCTGGGCCTGGATCGCGATCCGAGTGCCGTCCGGCGACCAGCTGAGCGCATACGTCTGGGTCGGCAGCGTGATGTTCGTCCCTCCGTTGACGGTGAGGACGTAGTGACCGCCGCAGGCGCGGAAGTCGGGCACCTGATCGGCCGCTGCAGCTCCATACGCGTTGATCGAGATTCCGTAGATGCTCGCGATCGCGACCCGGGAGCGGTCCGGGGAGACCCGGACGATCTCCTGCTCAGGAGCCGGCGACCCGCCGGGACACCAGCCGACGCCGTTCACGGGCCCGAGATCCTGGGTCATCATCTCCGACTCTCCCGTTCCGATGCCCACGAGCTCGGACGCGGCGTTGGTCGCGAGCACGGTGGTTTGACAGGTGGTCCCAAGCACGCAGAGGAACGCGATGCGCGTCCCGTCCGGCGACCAGGTCGGGTACCACTCGATCGTCTGCGCGTAGCCCGAGTCGATCTCGGTCAGCTGCTCGATGTCGCTGCCGTCGGTCTTGGCGGTGAAGATCGCTCCGCCGCCGCCGCCGGCGGCCGAGTCGGGATCGCGGGCGAACGCGATCAAGCCTGCTGCGCTCTCGCCGCCTGCAGTCGCCGCGGGCTGCGCAGTGCGTGATGCGCCGGGCCCCGGGGCCGCGACGAGTGCGACGAGCGCCGCGGCGGTGGCGAAGCTGACGACACGTGGCCGAGGCTTCACGCGGCGAGCCTACAAGCTCGCCCCGGCCGCGCAAAAACCGGGCCTTGCGCTCAGCTCCATCCTGTAGCGTCGGATGTGCGACGCAGCGTCGCCCCAGCTGTCCCGGCGGCGCTCGACTGCTTGGGCGAGTAGCTAGTTCGCGCCTTCGGGCTTCGGCGGCTGCATCGCCGAACCCGGCAGCGGGAAGGGCCGCGGCTTCGGCTGCGGGCGGCGCTCCGGCTCGGGCGTCGCCACCGGCGCGGGGGGCGGCGTCTCCTCCGGGAACACCGCCTCCTCCGACTCGCCCGCGAGCAACCGCTCGAACTGGTCCTTGTCGATCGTCTCGCGCTCGATGAGGATCTGCGAGATCCGGTGCAGGTCGTCCATGTGCTCGCGCAGCACCTGCAACGCGAGCTCGTGGCCGTCTTCGATGATGCGCCGCACCTCGTCGTCGATCTCGCGTGCGACCTCTTCCGAGTAGTCGGGCTCGTGGCCCATCTCTCGGCCGAGGAACGGCATGTCGGCATTGCGGCCGAGCACGCGCGGGCCGAGCTTCTCGCTCATCCCGAAGCGCATGACCATCTGCTTCGCCGTGTGCGTGATCTTCTCGAGGTCGTTCGCGGCACCGGTCGTCACCTCGTTGAAGACGAGCTCCTCCGCCGCACGCCCGCCCAGCGTCATCGCGATCTCCTCGAGGAGCGCGCGCTTCGTCTGCATGTAACGGTCCTCGGTCGGCAGCGAGATCGTGAGACCCAGCGCCTGCCCGCGCGACACGATCGTGATCTTGTGGATCGGGTTCGTGTTCTCGAGGAAGTGCCCGACGAGCGCATGACCCATCTCGTGGTAGGCGGTGATGCGCTGCTCCTTCTCGGAGAGCAGGCGCGCCTTCTTCTCCGGCCCCGCGATCACGCGCATGATCCCCTCTTCGAGGTCGTCCTGTTCGATCGTCTTCTTGCCGTAGCGCGCGGCGAGCAGCGCCGCCTCGTTGACGAGGTTCGCGAGGTCGGCTCCGGTGAAGCCGGGGGTGCCGGACGCGAGGGTGTCGAGGTCGATCGACGGCGCGAGCGGCTTGCCCTTCGAGTGCACCTCGAGGATCTTTCGGCGGCCGTTCCGGTCGGGCCGGTCGACGACGATCTGCCGGTCGAAGCGGCCCGGGCGCAGCAGCGCCGGGTCGAGGATGTCGGGGCGGTTCGTCGCGGCGATCAGGATGATGTTGTCCTTCATCTCGAAGCCGTCCATCTCGACGAGCAGCTGGTTCAGCGTCTGCTCGCGCTCGTCGTGCCCGCCGCCGAGGCCCGGGGCGCGGTGACGACCGACAGCGTCGATCTCGTCCATGAAGATGATGCACGGCGAGTTCTGCTTGGCCTGCTCGAACAGGTCACGCACGCGCGACGCGCCGACCCCGACGAACATCTCGACGAAGTCCGAGCCGGAGATCGAGAAGAACGGGACGCCCGCCTCGCCTGCGACGGCCCGCGCGAGCAGTGTCTTTCCGGTGCCCGGCGGGCCGTACAGCAGCACGCCCTTGGGGATCCGGGCGCCGAGCGCCTGAAACTTCTTCGGGTTTTCGAGGAACTCCTTGATCTCGTGCAGCTCCTCCACCGCCTCGTCCACCCCGGCCACATCACGGAAGGTGATCTTGGGCGAGTCGACCGACATTCGCT
>JAFAHG010000234.1 GCA_019237315.1 Actinomycetota bacterium | reverse complement strand
CACCTCGTCAACCAGAGCGAGCTCCTCGGGCATCGCCTGCTGACGCTCCACAATCTACGCTTCGTCCTGGAGCTGGCCCGCCGCGCGCGCGATGCGATCGAGCGCGGTGAGTTCGCCTCCTACAAGCGGAACGCACTCGAACGGATGGATGCATGGGAGCCCTGATCGTCATCATCGTCGTCGTCGGCCTCGCCTGGCTCCTCTTCGGCGTGCCCGCGCGCCGGCGCTCGCGCGCCCATTCGGCGATGCAGGACTCCGTCGTCGTCGGCGACGAGGTCATCACGGCCGGCGGCCTGCACGCGGTCGTCCGCGAGCTCGGCGACCGCGAGCTGAAGGTCGAGATCGCGCCGAACGTGATCGCGACCCTCGACCGGCGCGCGATCGCCGCCGTCGCCCAGGACGAGCCCTCCGAGCCCGAAAGCCCGGCCGCGCCGAGCTAACCTGTGCGGCGCGTGGCCTCGCGCCGCTCCCACCTGACGCTTGTCGTGCTGCTCCTCGCGGCGCTCGCCGGCGTGGTCCTGCTCGGCCTGCCCGGCTCGCCGATCCACCGTTCGCTCCATAAGGGTCTCGACCTCCAGGGCGGGATCGAGGTCGTCCTCCGCGCCCAGCCGCAGCATGGCACCGCGACCGCGCAGGAGATGAACAACTCGATCTCGATCATGCGCAACCGGATCGACAAGCTCGGCGTCGCCTCGCCGGTCGTGACGCGCCAGGGCGCGGATGAGATCGTGATCGAGCTCCCCGCCGTGCACAACGTCAAGCAGGCGGCGGCGATCATCGGCAAGACCGCGCAGCTCGAGCTCTACGACCTGACGCCTGCGCTCCTTTCGCCGTCGATCGACGCATCGCAGAACGCAGTCCCGTACACGAGCCTCTTCAACCTGCTCTCGCGCGTGCAGGCGGGCCAGAAGGGGACGCCGAGCCAGTACTACCTCTTCCGCACGAAGGGGAAGACGCTGATCGCCGGACCGGAAGCGACGCGGAAGGCGCTCCTGCAGCCCTACCACGGCACGGCGCCGAAGGGGACGACGGTGCTCACGGTGCCGCCGAACGCGACGGTCATCACGTGCGACTCGACGATCGCCGCCGTGTGCCCGACGGTCGGCACCCCCGCCGTGGGCGTCACCTACTACTACCTCTTCAAGCACGGCGTCTACCCGCACGATCCGTCGAGCCCGTACCCGCAGATGACCGGCACCGACCTGAAGCTCTCGGGCACGCAGGCCGACATCGACCCGAACACGGGCGGCCCGGTCGTGACGATGCAGTTCACCGGCAAGGGCGACAAGCTCTTCCACGAGATCACACGCAACGAGGCGATCCGCGGCCAGACGCTCGGCACCCAGCAGAGCTTCGCGATCGTGCTCGACAACCAGCTGTACTCGTTCCCGACGATCGACTACACGCAGTACCCCGGCGGGATCGACCCGACGGGGAACGGCGCGGAGATCACGGGGCTGCAGTCGCTCTCCGAGGCGAACCACCTCGCGCTCGTGCTGCAGACCGGTGCGCTGCCGGTGAAGTTCGTCACCGTCGAGCAGACGGACGTCTCCGCGACGCTCGGCAAGGACTCGCTGAAGCAGGCGGAGTACGCCGCGATCGGGGGCCTCATCGCGGTCGTGATCTTCCTGCTGTTGCTCTACCGCTTCCTCGGCGTCGTCGCGGTGCTCGGCCTCGGCATCTACGCGGCGCTGATGTACGGCGCGATCCTCCTCTTCGGCGTCACGCTGACGCTGCCGGGCTTCGCGGGCCTCATCCTCACGATCGGCGTCGCCGCCGACGCGAACGTCGTCATCTTCGAACGCATCAAGGAAGAGGTGCGCGCCGGGAAGTCCGTGCGTGCCGCGATCTCCGCGGGTTACGCGAAGGGCTTCCACACGATCATCGACGCGAACGTCGTGACGTGCATCACCGCGCTCGTCCTCTTCGGCTTCGCGACCGCAGAGGTGAAGGGCTTCGCGCTCATGCTGCTGATCGGCACGGTGACGTCGCTGATCACGGCTGTCGCCGCGACGCGCGCGCTGCTCGGCCTGCTGGCGGACTTCAAGTGGTTCACGAACCCGCGCTTCATGGGCGCGACCGCGGGCGAGATCCCGCGCTGGCAGCGCATCGACGTCACCGGCCGGCGCCGTCTGTGGTTCGCGCTCTCGATCGTCGCCGTCGCGCTGAGCTTCGCCGCGATCTTCGGCAAGGGCCTGAACCTCGGCATCGACTTCCGCGGCGGCGTGCAGATCACGTTCGCGACCCCGACGCCGACCTCCCTCGCCTCGGTCCGCAGTGACATCACCCAGCAGGGCTCGCTCGTCCAGGGCACCGGCAAGTCGTACGGCGGCGACAAGTACAAGAGCTTCCAGATCCGCCTGAAGAAGCTGTCGTCCCCGCAGCAGTCCGCGCTCACGACCACGCTGCAGTCGAAGGTGAACGCGCAGAAGCTCGGCGTGAAGAACGTCTCCGCGAGCTTCAGCCAGCAGATCCTGCGCGGCGCGCTCTGGTCGATCTTCGGGTCGTTCCTGCTGATCGCGCTCTACGTCTCGATCCGCTACCGCTGGCGGTTCGCCGTACCGATCCTGCGCACGCTGCTCAACGACATCCCGATCGCACTCGGCGTGTACGCGATCTCCGGCCGCGAGGTCACCGCCGACACGGTCGCCGCAATGCTCACCATCCTCGGTTACTCGATCTACGACACGATCATCGTGTTCGACCGCGTCCGCGAGAACATGAAGATCATGTCGAGCGCGAGTATCGCCACGATTGCGAACGTCTCGGTGTGGGAGGTGCTCCGCCGGTCGATCGTCACGTCGGTGATCACGCTGATCCCGATCGTCTCGCTCTTCATCTTCGGCGGCGCGACGCTCAAGGACTTCGCGTTCGCGATCATGGTCGGCATCTCCGTCGGCGCCGTCTCGACGATCTTCATCGCGACGCCGCTGCTCGTCGGCCTCATGGAACGCGACCCCGAGTACGCCCACCGGAAGGACGCGGGCACCGACTCGAAGACACGGCGGCTCGTGCTCGAGCGCGCCGAGGCGGCCGCCGCCGCTACGGAGACGCCGCTCACGCCGATGGACGAGGTCGAGCACGTGCTCGAGCACGCCGTCGACGCATTCGAGGGCGACGGGGCCGACCGCGAGGCGAAGCGCGAGCGGCGCCGGCAGCGCCGCAAGGCGAGGCCGCATGGACGACGCTGACCGGGACCCTGTCGAGCGCGTCCTCTCCGCGATCGGCCTCCGCGTCGACGAGGCGCGGGCGCTCCTCGACGACGCCACGTCGCGCTGGCGCGGCGACGCGGTACGCATGACGGAGGGGACGGGCCGCCGGCTCCGCGACGTGTTCCACGAGCTCGGCCTCGTGACCCGGGACGACCTCGACGAGCTCGAGCTCCGGGTCGCCCAGCTCGAGCACCGGCTGCGGCTGCTCGAGAACCGGGACGTCTGATCCCCCGGCTACACTGGTCGAACGGAGGGCATCCGGCTCTCCTGTGAGATCGCGTTTCCTTCATCGGTAACGGGATCTCGACCGACCGAAGGAGTGAAGGAAACGTGAACCAGTCTTTTCGCGCGCTCGGCGTCTCGGACGCTGTGGGCGCCGTCCTCGACCAGCGCGGCATCACGACGCCGTTCGAGATCCAGGCGCTCGCCGTCCCCGAGGCGCTGCGCGGCGGCGACATCCTCGCCAAGAGCCCGACCGGCTCGGGCAAGACCCTCGTCTTCGCGCTCGCGATCGTCGAGCGGCTCGACCCGTCGGCGAAGAAGCCGTCGGCGCTCGTCCTCGTGCCGACGCGCGAGCTCGCCGCGCAGGTGACCGAGGAGATCGAGTCCGTCGGGCGCCCGCTCGGGATCCGTGTCGCGTCGGTCTACGGCGGCGTGCCTCTGAAGAAGCAGGCCGATCTCGCGCGTGACGCGCACGTCGTCGTCGCGACGCCGGGCCGGCTCCAGGACCTCGTCGACCGGCGCATGCTCTCGATCGCGAGCGTGTCCGTACTCGTCCTCGACGAGGCCGACCGCATGCTCGACATGGGCTTCAAGCCGCAGGTCGACCGCATCGTCAGGCTTCTCCCGGATGACCGCCAGACGATGTTCTTCTCCGCGACGCTCGACGGAGAGGTCGGCGAGCTCGCGCGGCGCTACACACGCTTCCCCGCGCGCTTCGAGGGAGAGCTGCCGGCGGAGATGCGGAGCGGCGAGGTCGACCATCGCTTCATCCCCGTGACGCAGGACACGAAGGTGCAGACGCTGATCGAGCTGCTGCCGAAGGACGACGGCCTCACGCTCGTCTTCGTGCGCACGAAGGCCGGCGCGGAGCGTCTCGTCGAGAAGCTGCGCCGCCACGACGTCGACGCGGTTGCGATCCACGGGGACAAGGCGCAGAAAGCGCGGGAGAAGGCGCTCGCGCGGTTCGACGCCGGCAAGGTGAAGACGCTCGTCGCGACCGACGTCGCCGCGCGCGGCCTCGACGTCGACCGCATCACGCACGTCATCAACTTCGACCCGCCGGAGGAGGCGGACGTCTACACGCACCGCATCGGCCGCACCGGTCGCGCGGGCCGCGGCGGCACGGGCATCACGCTCGTGCTCCCGGAGCAGCAGGCCGAGGTCTCGCGCGTCGCGCGTCTGCACGGCCACGCCGAGAAGTTCGAGGAGGCGGGCATGAAGCTCGCGCGGCCGAAGCTCGTGTACACGTCGCGCCGCGGCCGGAACTCGAAGTGGTAGACGAGCGGCTCACCGCGAAGCAGGCGGAAGCGCTGCGCGCAGAGCTCACGGAGCTCGAGGGGCCGCGCCGCAAAGAGGTCGTCGCCGCGATCGCCAAGGCGCGCGAGTTCGGCGACCTCTCCGAGAACTTCGAGTACCACGCGGCAAAGAACGAGCAGGGTCTCCTCGAGGCGCGCATCCGCACGCTGCGGGCGCGACTCGACGGTGCGGAGATCGTCGAGGAGGGGGCAGGCGACGTTGTCGGCATCGGCTCTGTCGTCGACGTCGAGGACGACCGCGGCGAGACGATGACGGTGGAGGTCAGCGCCGTCGGGGGCGCCGGCACGGTCTCGCCGACGTCCCCGCTCGGCTCGGCGCTCCTGGGCCGCGCGGTGGGCGAGACCGTCGAGGTCGCAGCACCCCGCGGGGCGTGGAAAGCCACGATCCGCGCCATCCGCTGATCCGCGGACAGGGTTTCCGCCGCGTGCGTGCAACACTTTCGCCGTGGCCACGCGGTCCACGCAGCTGAACTTCGGGCGCCTCGGCGAGATCGCCCAGGTCGCGGCGCGCCACGGCTTCGGGTACGTCTTCGAGGGGCGGCGCCATTCGGAGGTCGAGCCGACGGCGCCGAGTGCACGTGGGCGGCACCTGCGCGAGATGCTGGACGAGCTCGGCCCGACGTTCGTCAAGTTCGGCCAGCTCCTCTCGACGCGCCCCGACGTCGTCCCGCCGGACATCGTCGCCGAGCTGCGCGCGCTGCAGGACGACGTGCGGCCGTTTCCGTTCGCCGACGTCGAGCGTGTCATCCGCGAGGAGCTCGGCCAGCCGCTCGAGCGTCTCTTTCTCGAGTTCGAGACCGAGCCGATGGCGGCGGCGTCGATCGGCCAGGTGCACCGCGCCGTGCTACCGAACGGCCGTCGCGTGGCGGTCAAGGTGCAGCGGCCGAACGCGCCGAAGCAGATCGAGGCCGACCTGCAGCTCATGTACCAGGCCGCGCGTCTCGCGAAAGAACGCGTGCGCCTCCTCGACTTCGTCGACACGCGCGAGATCGTCGACGAGTTCGCGCGCTCGATCCGTCAGGAGCTCGACTACCGCCACGAAGCGCGCAACGCCGAGGGTTTCCACACGAACTTCGCAGGCCATCCGCACGTCGTCGTCCCGCGGACGTACTGGAGCTACACGCGCAGCCGCGTCCTCACGCTCGAGTACCTGGAAGGCGTCCAGCTCGCCGATCTCGAGCTCGACCAGTGGTCGGTCGAGCAGCGGCGCAACCTCGCCTACCTCGTGGCCGAGACGTGGATGACGATGATCTTCCGCCACGGGTTCTTCCACGGCGACCCGCATCCCGCCAACATCCTCGTGCTCGCACCCGACCGCATCGGCCTCGTCGACTTCGGCCTCAGCGGCAAGCTGACCGAGCTCGACATGACGCGGCTCACCCGGCTCTTCATCGACGCCGCGAACGAGAACATCGAGGCGCTGCCGGAGCGCCTTGCCGATCTCGGCGTCGTGTACGAGAAATCGCGCGAGGAGGAGTTCGTCGGCCGGCTGCACGAGTTCTACGCGCGTTATTACGGGGCGCGGCTGAACGAGATCGACCCGATTCAGATCATCCGCGAGGCGTTCCTCCTGATCTACGGCATGAACCTGCGGCTGCCGACGCGGTTCGTGCTGCTCGACAAGGCACTCGCGACGGTCGGCTCGGTCGGCGTCGACCTCTACGCGGACTTCAACGTCTTCGAGGTCGCGAAGCCGTATGCGCGCTCGCTGATGGTGGAGCGGTTCACGCCGCGGCGCGTGCTCGGCCGCGCACGCCGCGACGGCTGGGAGCTCGCGCACATCGCGACCGAGCTGCCGCACCAGGTGCACGAGACGCTCGAGCTCGTCCGGCGCGGCCAGATCGAGGTCGGGTTCGTGCACAAGGGTCTCGACGACTTCATGCACAAGCTCGACGTCCTCTTCAACCGGCTCGTGATCGCGCTCGTGGTGACTGGCGGGTTGATCGGGTCGAGCCTGATCGGCATCTTCGCGAAGACCGGGCCGCACATCCTCGGCGTGCACGTGATCTCCGCGTTCGGCTTCCTGCTGTCTGGGATCCTCGGCGTGTGGCTGCTCTGGGGCGTCATCCGCTCCGGCCGTCTCTGACGGACGCGTCCGCAGCGGACGGCTGAGGATTCTTCGCCACAGAGTTACTCCAAAGGACATCTAGTCGTGCGCGAGGCGCCGGGGTACCGTCGCCTGTATGTCGACGACGACGGTGCTGCTCGCCGAACGCGAACCCGCGATGCGCACGGTGCTCGAGCACAAGCTGCGCCACGACGGATTCGAGCTCGTCTCCGCGCCCGAGTCCGCGCGCCCCGATCTCGTTCTCGCCGACGACGAGTCGGCGCTCGACCGCTGGCGGGGCGAGGCGCCCGTCATCCTGCTCGGCCACGCGCAGTCCGACCACGTCGACCGCGTGCGTGCGTTCCGTCGCGGCTGCGACGACTACGTGGCGCGGCCGTTCCACTACGAGGAGCTCCTCGAGCGCATCCGCGCGGTGCTGCGGAGGTCGGGCGCCGGAGCGGATCGGATCGAAGCGGGGCCCATTGGGATCGACCTCGCCACGCGCGTCGTGCGCGTCGCCGGCACCCCGATGCCGGTGTCGCAGAAGGAGTACGCGCTGCTCGTTCGCCTCGCCTCGGAGCCGCAACGTGTCTTCACGAAGGAACAGCTCCTGCGTGAGATCTGGGGCTACCAGCTGCAGGGACGTACGCGCACGCTCGACTCGCACGCCTCCCGGCTGCGCCGCAAACTGCGCGAGCTCGACCCGGACACCCTCTACGTCGAGAACGTGTGGGGGGTGGGCTACCGGCTACTCGGGCTGCACGACTGAGGACAAACCGAAGAGCGGCAGACACGGCTCGAGTCCGTGGACGTCGACGTCGAGTTGCCGGCGCTCGGCCCAGCGGTCGCGCGTCAGCGCGAAATGGATTTCGCGCAGCGGCTCGCCGCGAGGGGAGACGACCCCTTCGCCGACGGTCTCGTAGCCGAGCTTCTCCGACACGCGCGCCGAAGCGGCGTTTCCCTCGATCACGCCGGAGGTCGCCCGGACGGCGCCGAGGTGCGCGAACAGGAGGTCGAGCGCTGCGGCGCGCATCTCGGTGCCGTACCCGCGCCGCTGGAAGCGGCGGCCGAGCCACGAGCCGGTTTCCGCCGTGCGCCTGTGCGCGAAGTCGGCGGCGTCGATGCCCTGGCAGCCGGCGGGCTCGCCCTCCGCCCACACCTCGAGCAGGAGGTGCCATCGCTCGGGCCGCCACGTCGCGCGTTGCTCGTCGTGGAACGCCACGAAGCGCTCGACGAAGTCCGGCTCGCCGGAGGCGTCGGTCCACGCGACGCGGAACGGCATCGTGTCCGGCGGATGCACCCCGGCGCGCGCGACGTTGGCGAGCTCCACGAGCTCGTCGAGCGTCGGGAAGCGCAGCTCGAGTCGAGGCGTCGTGATCCGCAGGCCGAAGA
>JAFAHG010000216.1 GCA_019237315.1 Actinomycetota bacterium | reverse complement strand
GCTGGCGGCGTTGCCGCGTGGCAACCAGCAACCCGCCTCGGCCGTTGTCATCCGCCGGGGCCTCACGGTGCGGCAGACGGAGCTCCTCGTCGCCGAGATCCTCGAGCTGCCGGACGACGGCGCACGCGTGTCCTTCATCGCCCGCCGCCTCGAGGCGCCGGCACAACGTGGGCCGACCCCAGCGCGGCCTCCGACCCGCGCGCTCCGGAATGAAGCGGACTGGATGGCCGCGGACATCGCGACGGTGTTGCGTGTCGCGTCACGGCTCGAGGCTCGGTTGCTCGCGACGCCGCTCGGCGCGATGGGCCCCGCCGCGTCGGTCGTCTTCGACGGCCTGGTCGCCCTCACGCCGGTCGTCGCCGCGCTCGCGCGCACCATCGCGACCGTCACCGGGAAGGAGCACGCCGCATGACTCAAGAGGAGCGCGAGACGTGACCATTGGCTGGCACTCCCGCGCCGAGCTCGTGCACCACGTCGTCACGCTTGCGCGCGGCGGGACGTCGCGGCGTGCGATCGCGCGCTCGCTCGACATCAGCAGGAACACGGTCAAGGCGATCCTCGCCGCGCACGCGCAGAGTCGCGACGCTGAGCATTCGGCGTTGCCGGTGGCCCCCACCCACACGCCGAGGCCCAAGAAGGTCGACGGGTTCGAGGGCAGGATCGCAGAGCTCTTCGCGCGCTACCCCGACATCACGGCCCAGCGCGTGTTCGAGATCCTCCGCGAGGAGGGCTTCACCGGCGGCTACACCGCGATCAAGAAGCACGTTCGTAAGATGAGGCCCCGGAAGAAGCCCTCGCCGAGCCGCACAGCGCCCTCGTACGGGCCCGGCGAGATGGCCGAAAGCGACTGGTCGCCGTTCGAGATCAAGTTCACGACCGGCGAGAGGCTCGTATCCGCTGCGCAGACCCCATCTCGATCGGACGGGTGAGACGCATCACACTGGTCCGCGATGTCCGACGAAGAGCGGGAACGGGAGTGGGAGGAGCGAGTTCGGCGGTGGCGCGCGAGCGGGCTGAGCGCCCGGGAGTTCGCGTCTCAGGAGGGGGTCGGGGAGTCGACCCTTGGGTTGTGGTCACGGAAGCTGGCTGGGCGGAAGAAGGCGCTTGGGCAGGTGGGACTTGTCCGGGTCGAAACGGGGAGGCCGGTTGCGCCGGCGAAGAAGACGCGCATGGCACGACTGCGGCTCGAGGCGCCCGGTGGGGTCGTGATCCACGTGGACGAGGAGACGGATCTCGACTTCCTGGCGCTCGTCCTTGGCGCCATGGGCAAGGAGAGCTGACGTGCTGCCCCTGGACGCCTCGGTGTACGTGGCGACCGAGACCGTAGACATGCGCTGGTCGTTCGACATTCTCGCGGGGCTCGTCCGTGAACGCCTTGGGGAGGATCCACGGAGCGGCGATCTCTTCATGTTCTTCGGGCGACGCTTCGATCGCGCGAAGATCCTCTTCTTCGACAAGTCGGGGTACGCGCTTCTGTACAAGCGCCTCGACGTCGGCACCTTCCGCCTTCCGGAGGTGATCGAGCCGGGCGCGTCGAGCGTCTGCATCGATCCGGAGGAGCTCGCGCTCCTCCTCGAGGGGCTTGAGCTGCCGACCGATGCGCCCGCGCGCAGTCGTCGCCGGAAGACTCACTGAGATCACGAGGAGACGGGCGTCGCGCGTCGGGAGCGTGTATCTCGAGGGCATGGAGAGCGTCGAGGTCATCGAGGCCGTCGCGACGCTCACGAAGCTTCAGGCCCAGCTCGACGCGGCGACACGCGAGCGCGATGTCGCGTCGAAGGAGCGTGACGCGTACCGAAAGGCCTACGAGGCCGCGAAGCTCGAGCTCGAACGGCTCAAGCGCGGGCTCTTCGGCCAGAAGCGGGAGAAGATCGACCGGGCGCAACTCGCGCTCGTCTTCGCCGCATTCGAGAAGCTCCTCGCGACGACGGACATGAGCCCGACACCCGATGAGCAGGCGATGCTCGATGTGGCGTCTCAGTCGATCGCCGAGCAGGCTGGCCACACGGACGACGGCGGGAAGAAGAGGCCGACGCCAAAGGGCCGGCGTCGCCTCCAGGACGCCGACCTCCCCGAGGTACTGATCGACCTGGCGATGACGGCGCCAGACGTCGAGGGTCGTGTCCGCATCGAGGACGACGTCAGCTTCCGGATCGAGTACCAGCGTGGGCACTGGGTCCGCGTGAAGGTCGTTCGTCCCCGTTTCGTGGTGCCGACGGACGAAGAGACGAGGGAGCGGACCGGCGCTGCGACGACGGTTGTGTCTACACCAGCGCCGGACGAGATGATCCCTGGGGGGATCGCGGGCCCGGGAACGCTCGCCCACGTCATCACCCAGAAGTTCGCCGACAAGATGCCGTTCAACCGGCAAGAGCAGATCTTTGCGCGGGAGGGCGAGGTCGACATCGACCGCGGCACGATGTGCCGTTGGACCCAGCGATGCCATGAGCTCGCCTCCCGCGTCGTTGACGCGATGAGCGAGGATGCAAACAACGCCGTCGTGATCGCGACGGACGCCACCGGCGTCCTGGTGCAGGCACCCGAGCGCTGCAAGCGCGGTCACTTCTGGGTCGCCATCGCCGATCGCGACCATGTCTTCTTTCGCTACTCGCCGCGGCACACGAAGGAGGAGCCGAAGAAGTTCTTCAAGGGGTTCCAGGGCTACCTCCAGGCCGATGCGTCGAGCGTCTACGACGCTCTGTTCCGCCAGGACGATGGGCCCACCGAGGTCGGGTGCTGGAGCCACGCACGGCGTGGGTTCTTCTGGTCCACTCGAAGTCACCGTGAGCCCGCCCTTATTGGGATCGGCTTCATCAACAAGCTCTTCGAGATCGACCGCGAGCTGAAGGGCCTGGCGCCGAGCCGCCGCCTGGAGGCGCGCAAGCTTCGCAGTCGGCCTGTCCTCGACATGTTCGCGAAGTGGCGCGACGAACGTCTCGCCGATCGGACTCTTGAACCTCGCTCGCCGATCGCCCGTGCCCTCCGCTACACGCAGAACCATTGGGCCGCCCTGACGCGGTTCCTCGAGGACGGCCGGATCCGCCTGGACAACAACCCGAGCGAGCTCGAGCTCCGTCAGCTCGTCGTCGGGCGCCGCAACTGGCTCTTTGTCGGCAGCGACGAACACGCTCCCGAGACGTGTACCTTCGTCTCGTTGATCGCCTCCTGCCGGCTCCACAGGCTCGACCCCGAGCGCTACCTCCGCGACCTGTTCCGCGTGTTGCCCGCCTGGCCTCAGACCCGCCTCCTCGAGCTGTCCCCGAAGTGCTGGGCCCGAACACGTGGCCGTCTCGACCCGTGGGAGCTCGATCGACCCCTCGGTCCGATCACGATCCCGCTTCCGCCGTCCACCCACGAGCAGGCCGAGCAGGCCCGTGCTCCGTAGCGCTCGGGCGCCCATCTTTTTTCAGCCGTCTGACACAGCCTGCGCGTCAGCCATCCTGTCCTCCAAGACCTCGAGCTCGACGAGCGCACTCGCGAGGGCGGCCTGCCCCTCCGCTGCGCCGTGCGCACGTGCGCCTGCTTCTACGAGCTCTCGTACTCGGGAGACGAGAAGCCTCGCCGCCGCACCATTCGTATTCGGCTGTTCCATGTCGCAGATCTTGAACCGCACGCCCCCCGCCTGCCAGATGGGGGCTGCGTAGCGGATACCAAACCCGTGCGCCGCGACCTACGAGGGCGGCGGCACGGCGGGCGGCGGCCCGATGCGCCGCCACATCGGCGCGCCCGGCGCGGCCTCCGCGTCCCCACCTGCAAGCAAGACCTGCAGCTGATGCGCGAAGAGCTC
>JAFAHG010000130.1 GCA_019237315.1 Actinomycetota bacterium | reverse complement strand
CTTCGGCAGGACGAGCGTCACGTGGTCCCACGCGGAGAGCGTCCCGTTCGCGGGGATCTGCCCCACGACGACGTCGAGCCGCTCGGCGGGCCGCGCCGGCTTGTAGACGACGGTCGAGAGGAGCGGCTGCTGGTAGAGCCTCGCCTTTGCCGCCGTCAGCGTCATCCCGCGCACGTCGGGCACGTCGACCTCGTTCTTCTTGCAATCCGCGAGCGCAGACGGCGTGTATCCGGAGAAGAAGTCGACCGTGGACGCGACCTTGCAGTATCCGTTGTCACGCTCGATCTTCCCGTCGCGGAACGTGACGCTCACCGGCGAGCCGTACATCGACGGCGGTGGCGGAAAGCCGAGCACGGGCAGCTTGAGGTACGCGAGCGCCTTCGTCATGAACGCCTTCCAGATCAGCGCCGGGTACGTCCCGCCGGCGACGGGCTTCCCGTGGAACTCGGTGCGCATCGGGACCAGCTTGTTCGGATAGCCGACCCACACGGACGCGACGATCTGCGGCGTGTAGCCGACGAACCATGCGTCGCCGTAGTTCTCGGTCGTTCCGGTCTTCCCGGCGACCGGACGCCCGAGCGCCGCCGCCGTTCCCGTTCCGAACTGGACGACGCCCTGGAGCATGCTGTCGATGATCGCCGCGCGCTCCTCCGACACCGACGCAACGGTGCCGAGCGCGGGGCGCTTGACGGGCTGGTTCTCGACGCAGGGCCCGTGCGCGAACTGCACGCACTCGATCGCGAGCGGTTCGTTGCCGGTGATCGATCCGTCGACGCGGTAGCCGTCGTCGGCGAAGCTCGCGAACGCGCGCGCCATCTCGACCGGGGTCGCAGGCTCGCCGCCGAGGCCGATCGAGAAGTACGGCTGCAGCGGGCTCGTGATCCCGAGCGAGCGCGCCGCGCTGACGACGTTCGCGGGCCCGACGACGTTCGTCAGCTGTGCGAAGACCGAGTTGTCCGACGCAGCGATCGCCTTCACGAGGTCGATCGGGCCGAGGTACTCACCCTCGTAGTTGTTGACCTGCCACAGTCGTCCGCCGACGTCGAGCGTCACCTGCTTCGACGTGAACGTCGTCGACGGTGCGATCCCTTGCCGCAGCGCCGCCGCGAGGACGAACGGCTTGAAGGACGATCCCGGCTGGCGCTCGCCCTGCGCCGCGAGGTTGAACTGGCTCTGGTGGTAGTTCCGCCCGCCGACCATCGCGAGCACGGCGCCGGTCTGCGCGTCGATAGCGACGAGAGCGGCGTCCGGTCCGATCGACGGCGGCAGCACCTGCGCGATCGCGTCACGTGCGATCTGCTGCAGACCGAGGTCGATCGACGTCGTCACGTGCAGCCCGCCGCCGAGGACGCGCTTCGCGCCAAAACGGCCGATCAGCTGGTCTCGCACGTAGTTCGCGAAGTACGGCGCCGCAAGGCTCTCCGTCGATGGCAGGCGGACGTCCTCGGGCTTCGGCAGCGGCGTCGCGAGCGCCTGGCGGTACTGCGGCCCGTCGAGATAGCCCTGCAGCAGCATCTGCTCGAGGACGAGGTTGCGCCGCGCACGCGCGAGCTTCGGGTGATCGACGGGGTCCCAGAGGCTCGGGTCCTCGGGTATCCCCGCGAGGAGCGCCGCCTCCGCCGGGGTCATCTGCGCCGCGTCGTGGTCGAAGTAGACGCGCGCCGCCTGCTCGACGCCGTAGGCGCCGTTTCCGAAGTAGATCGTGTTCAGGTACGCCGTGAGGATCTTCTCCTTCGACCAGCGCTGCTCGAGCTCCCACGCGAGCGCTGCCTCGTGCAGCTTGCGCGCGATCGTCGGCGCATTTCCGTTGATGGAGTTCTTGACGAACTGTTGCGTGATCGTCGACCCGCCCTGCACAGGGCGTCCGCGCAGGTCGTTCCACGCTGCGCGGAGAATGCCGCGGACGTCGATCCCGCGGTGCTCGTAGAACCGCTTGTCCTCGATCGCGACGATCGCATGCTTGATCCACGGCGAGATCGCGGTCGAGGGGACGATGACGCGCGCCTGCGAGCCGCGCAGGATAGCGAGGATCGTGTGCCCGTCGTTCGCGTAGACGTAGGTGTTCGCCTGCGGCGCCGGCGTCTCGAGCTGCGGGATCTGCGCCGCGATCGCCGTCAGGAGCCCGAAGCTGAACGCGGCGATGCCCAGCAGCCCGAGGACGGCCGTCAGGCCGAGCAGACGGAGCTTGCGGATGCGCCGCCGTTTCGGCGCGCGGCGTCTCCGGAGAAGCGCCAAAACGCCCGCTAGTGTAGCCCCGGCCGTGATCGAAACCCTCACGCGGAACGCCGTCGACGTCCTCCCGGAGGGCGGTCTCGAGGCGAAGCTGAAGCTCGGCCGGCCGCTCCGCGTCAAGCTCGGGATCGACGTCACCTCGCCCGACATCCACATCGGCCGCGCGATCCCGCTCCAGCGCATGCGCGCCTTCCAGGACGCGGGCCACGTCGGCGTCCTGATCATCGGCGACTACACGACCAGGATCGGCGACCCGTCGGGCCGCTCCGCCGAGCGCCCGATCCTTTCCGACGAGGAGATCGACGCGAACGCGAAG
>JAFAHG010000127.1 GCA_019237315.1 Actinomycetota bacterium | reverse complement strand
CGGGCCTGCTTGATCTCCTCCGGGATCGTCGCGCGCATCTGGTCGAGGATGTCGTAGATCTCCTCGCGGTCGATCCGCACCTGGTCGGTCAGGGGCACCGCTTTCGCGTTGTGCACCAGGTCGTCGAGCTTGTCGATGAGAACGAGGACGTCCATTTGCAGGAATGTTACTCCTCGGCGGGCAGTGGCGTCCCGCCCCTGCCGTCCGGGAACTTCTCCCGCAGGCGGCGCGCGACGGCTTCGGGGACGAGCTCTCCGACATTTCCGCCGAAGGCGGCGATCTCCTTCACCCCGCTCGAGGAGACGAAGCTCACCTGGGGGCTCGCCATCACGTAGACCGTCTCGATGTCCGGGGCGAGCGTCCGGTTCAGCTGGTTCATCTGGAACTCCCACTCGAAGTCGGAGATCACGCGCAGGCCCTTCACGATCACCTTCGCCTCCCAGCGGCGCGCGAACTCGACAACGAGCTCGGTGAAGACGTCGACTTCGACGTTGCCGAGGTGTTTCGTCGCGCCGCGGAGGAACTCGACGCGCTCGTCGAGCGTGAACATCGGGGTCTTGTGCTGCGGGTTGCGGACGACGCCGGCGACGACGCGGTCGAAGATCGACGCGGCGCGCGTGATCACGTCGATGTGCCCGTTCGTGACGGGGTCGTACGAGCCGGGGCAGATTGCCGTGATCACCGCTCGAACAGCGTAAGGCGTGCGGAGCCGTACTTGCGGCTCGTGCGTGTCGTGAGGCCGGGGAGCTCGGGCTCGTCGCGGGCGCCGCTCTCGTAGACGAGGAGGCCGTCCGGAGCGAGCAGGCGGACGAGGTGCGGGGCGATCGCGTCGCGCTGCGGGTAGTCGTACGGCGGGTCGCAGAGGATCAGGTCGTACTCGCGGCGCTCGGCGGCGAGGGCGCGGAGGGCGTCCTGGCAGAGGACGGTCGCGTTCAGCTTCAGCTTGTCGAGGTTGGCGTTGATCGTGCGGCAGGCATCTCGGCTCGACTCGACGAAGACGGCGCTCGCGGCGCCACGCGAGAGCGCCTCGAGGCCCATCGCGCCCGAGCCGGCGAAGAGGTCGAGGACGGCGGCATCGTCGACGGGTCCGATCAGGTTGAACGCGTTCTCGCGGACGCGGTCGGACGTCGGCCGCGTGGCGAGCCCGCGCGGCGCCTCGATCCGGTGCCCCTTGCGGCTCCCCGCGATGATCCGCATCACGCGAGTCTAGGAGCGTCGCTTTCGGACATGTCCGGGGTCTGACCCCGGACATGTCCGAATCAGGCGAGGCTGGTGGGGACGGTGTCGCCGAGGAGCTTCGCGGCTTCGTCCTGCCACGGGCCGTCCTCGTCGCGGAGCGCGAGCGCGAGCCCGCGGGCTCGCTCGAGGAGGGCGCGGTCGGCACGAAGGCGCGTGAAGCGGAGGTCGCTCAGGCCCGACTGGCGCGTGCCGAGGAGCTGGCCTTCGCCGCGCAGCTCGAGGTCGCGCTCGGCGAGCTCGAAGCCGTCGGTCGTCTCGACGAGCGCCTCGAGCCGCGCACGCGCGGCGTCCGTCAGCTCCTCCTTCGGGCGCGAGATCAGCAGGCAGTACGACTGCTCCGTGCCGCGGCCGACGCGGCCGCGCAGCTGGTGCAGCTGCGCGAGACCGAAACGGTCCGCCTCCTGCACGATCATGATCGTCGCGTTCGGGACGTCGACCCCGACCTCGATCACCGTCGTCGCGACGAGGACGTCGAGCTCGCGCTCCTTGAACGCGCGCATCACCTCGCGCCGCTCCGCCGGCTTCAAGCGGCCGTGCAGCAGCCCGACGCGATAGCCCGAGAGCTCGGCGCGACGCAGGCGCTCCGCCTCGGCCTCGGCGGCACGCGCGAGCCGCGTCTCGGACTTCTCGATCAGTGGACAGACGACGTACGCCTGCCGGCCCGCGTCGAGGTGAACGCGCAGGCGCTCGTACGCCTCGCTCGAACGCTCCGCCCCCACCCACGCGGTGACGATCGGCTTGCGGTCCGCCGGCGGCTTCGCGATCTCGGAGACTGCGAGGTCGCCGTACACCGTGAGCGCGAGCGTGCGCGGGATCGGCGTCGCCGTCATGTGCAGCACGTGCGGCGACTGCGTGGCGAGCGCACGCCGCTGCTCCACGCCGAAGCGGTGCTGCTCGTCGACGACGGCGACCGCGAGCCGCGGCAGTGCGACCCCTTCCTGGATCAGCGCGTGCGTCCCGACGACGATCTCCGCGTCGACGCTGCCGCGCACGCTTCCCGTGAGGAGCGCCACGGGCACGCCGAGCTGCGCGCAGATCGCCTCGACCGTGAGGAAGTGCTGCTCGGCGAGCGTCTCCGTCGGCGCCATCAGCGCGCCCTGCCGGCCCGCCTCGACTGCGCGCAGCAGCGCATGGAGCGCGACGACCGTCTTCCCCGAGCCGACGTCGCCTTGCAGCAGCCGCTGCATCGGGACGGCGCGCGCGAGGTCGCGGTCGATCTCCGCGATCGCAGCCTCCTGGTGCGGCGTCAACGCGAACGGAAGCGCCTCCCGGTAGCGCGCGACCAATGCGCCAGGCTCGCCCAGCGGCACGGCGACCGCACTCTCGTCGCGTGACCCGAGCACCGCGAGCTGCAGCAACACGAGCTCCTCGAGCGCCAGCCGCTCGCGCGCGCGCTCGGCCTCCGCGAGATCGTGCGGGAAGTGGACGGCGGCGAGCGCGTCGCGTCGCAGCGCCTCGTCGAGCTCGGCCGGCAACGGATCGACGACGTCGCGCGCGTGCGCCGTGAGCGCGACGCGGACGAGCTCGCGCAGCCGCGACGACTGCACCTGTTCGCTCGCGGGATACACCGGCGCGAAGTCGGCCGTCGCGCGGACGTCGCCGATGTCGTACGTCTTCACGTCGAACCCGTAGCGCGAGAGCCGCCCACGTAGCCGTACCGGCGTCCCGGCCGTGAGCTTGTCCGCGAGCCACGGCTGGTTGAACCAGGTCGCGCCGATCGAGCCAGTCGCGTCCGACACCTGGGCCGTCACGATCGCGCGCCGCAGCGACGGCTTGCGCACGCGCACCGAGCCGACGACGCCCGTGATCACGACCTCGTCGTCACCCCAGAGCTGCGAGATCGGGATCTCGTCGGCCGCCTGCTCGTAGCGGCGCGGCCGGCGAAGCAGCAGGTCGGCGACGGTCTCGACGCCGAGCGCACGCAGTCGCTTCGCGAGTGCGGCGCCCACGCCCGGAAGCGTCTCGACGCCGGCGCCGAGGAGCTCGGGCCGCGCCCACCCGCGGGGACGCGACCACCGGTCCAGGACCATGCCTGCAAAACCCGTCCCCGTCCGGGTCATCGTCGCCACCGGGACCGAGTATAGGACCCGGACCGGCGGACATCACGCCGCGGCCGCGTAGATCGCCTCGACGATGCCCGCGAGACCCTCGTCCTTCATCACGCACCGGACCGCGCCGGCCGCGAGGATCTCGTCGAGCTCGGAGCGCGACACGGACGCCGTCAGGCAGACGACGCGCGTCTCGGGCGAGGCCTCGCGCACGCCGACCGTCGCCTCGGCTCCGTTCAGTCCGGGCATGCGGTAGTCGACGACCGCGACGTCCGGCCGCAGCCGCCCGCACACCTCGACCGCCTCGCGTCCGTTCGCCACCGACGCGACGACCTCGATCGCGGCGTCGAGCGCGAGCAGGTCCGCCAGCGTCTGGCGGAACATCTGGTTGTCCTCGACGAGGACGACGCGGACGCGCGCCATCCGGCGATTATGTGCGCCCGAGCCAGGCTGAAGCCTGGCTAGACCGCTTTCTGGACCTTGCCGGCCTTGAGGCAGCGCGTGCAGACGTAGGCGCGCGAGGGCACGCCCTTCAGCAGCACGCGGACGCGCTGGAGGTTCGGGTTGAAGCGGCGCTTGGTGGCGACCATCGAGTGCGAGCGATGGTGGCCGAACGCCGGCGCCTTCCCGCAGATTGCGCAAACCTTGGACATCGGGCTTTCAGTGTAGCGTCGAGGCAGTGGAGACGATCGCCGACCTCTGGCGGGCGGGCGACCCCGAGGCCACGCAGTACCTCGCGGAGCGAGGTGACGGCTGGGTCGAAGTCTCCCGCGCGGACGCTCTGCGACGGATCGACGAGCTCGCGAACGGCCTGCTCGCGCTCGGTCTGCGCAAGGGCGAGGTCGTCGCGATCCTCGGCCGGACGAGCCTCGAGTGGGCGCTGACGGACTTCGCGCTCGCGCGGATCGGCGCCGTCTCCGTAGGCCTGTACGTGGACAGCCCGCCGGCCGAGCAGGCGTACGTGATCGGCCACTCGGATGCGGTCGGGGCGTTCGCCGAAGACCCGGACGCGCTGCCCGCAGAGGCGCGCGGCCGCCTGCGGCACGTGCTCGCGTTCGCGGAGCTCGACGACCTCGCCGCCCGCGGGCGCGCGTACGCCGCGGAAAGCCCGGGCGCGCTCGAAGCGGCTGCGGTCGCGGTCAAGCCGGACGACCTCTACACGATCATCTACACGTCGGGGACGACCGGGCCGCCGAAGGGCTGCCTCATCCCACACCGGAACTTCGTCGCGATCGTCTCCGTCGTCGACGAGCTGCGCGGACTGATCGTCGAAGACGACACCGTGCTGCTGTACCTCCCGCTCGCGCACAACTTCGGCCGCGTCGTGCATCTCGCCGCGCCGGCGATCGGCTTCACGCTCGCGTTCTGCGCAGACCCGTTGCGCGCGGGACACGCGGCGCTCGCAGTGCGGCCCACGGTCTTCCCGAGCGTCCCGCTCGCATGGGAGAAGGTGCACGCAGCGGCGACGGCGCACGTACGTCGCGCGACCGGTGCGCGCGGCGCCATCGCTCGCTGGGCGGTCCGTGTCGGCACGCGCGCGAGCGAGCGGCTGCAGGCCGGTAAGCGCGTGCCGCTCCATCTGAAGCCGAGCTACGCGCTCGCGGACAAGCTCGTGTACTCGAAGGTGCGCGAGCGGGTCGGCGGACGGCTGCGACTCGCACTCTCGGGCGGCGCGCCTCTGTCCGCGCAAATCGCGCGCGATCTGCACGCGCTCGGCATCCTCGTCCTCGAGGGCTACGGGATCTCCGAGGCGACGAGTGCAGCGTCCGTGAACCTCCCCGACCACTTCCGCTTCGGTACCGTCGGGCCTCCGCTTCCCGGCGTCGAGTTCCGGATCGACGACGACGGGGAGATTCTCCTCCGCAGCGAGACCGTCATGCGCGGCTACCTGAAGGACGACGAGGCGACGCGCGCGACGATCACCGAGGACGGCTGGCTGCGCACCGGCGACGTCGGCGAGCTCGAGGACGGGTTCCTGCGCATCACCGACCGCAAGAAGGACCTGATCGTCACGGCGAGCGGCGAGAACGTGGCGCCGCAGAACATCGAGAACGCGCTCAAGGGGTCGCCGGTGATCTCGCAGGCGCTCGTGCTCGGCGACCGGCGCGCGCATCTCGGTGCGCTGATCACTGTCGACCGCGACGCCGTCGGGGACGGTGACGCGCAGGCGCTCGTGCAGGCGGTCGTCGACGGCGTGAACGAGGGCCGCCCGCGGCACGAACAGGTGCGGCGGGTTGCGATCCTCGACCACGACTTCTCGCAGGCGGACGGCGAGGTCACGCCGACGCTGAAGCTCCGCCGCCGCGTGATCGAGGAGCACTACGCCGACGTGATCGCCGGCCTCTTCCGCTAGTGCTTGGCGCTCGCGCGGATCTGCGCGAAGAGGTCTGCCATCTCGAGCGCACCCCGAACCGCGTCCGCGGCGCGCTCGATGCGTGCCTCGCCCTGCGAGACGGTGTCGACGGTGAGCACGCCGAACGCGACAGGGATGCCGGTCTCGATCGCGGCGAGCTGCAGGCCTGACGCGGCCTCCGTCGCGACGTAGTCGAAGTGCGGCGTCTCGCCGCGCACGATCGCGCCGAGGGCGACGACGCAGGCATAGCGACGGGTCTTCGCGAGCGCCATCGCTGCGAGCGGCAGCTCGAACGCACCGGGCACGGGCATGACCGTGATCGCGTCGTGGTCGACGCCCGCCTGCTCGAGCGCGTCGAGCGCCCGTGCGAGGAGTCGGTTCGTGAGACCGCCGTTGAAGCGCGAGACGACGATCGCCACGGTCCGGCGGTGACCGGTCGGCGTCCCTTCGAAGACCGTGTATCCGTCGGGGATGTCGATCTCGCCGCTGACGTGCTCGACGCTCAGGCCGTCGGCAGGAAGGTCCTCGATCACCTCGGACGACTGCGCCTCCGGCCAGCTCTCGAACGGATCCTCGTCGGAGGCCGGCGGATCGCCGTCGGCGGCCGGCTCGGCGTACAGGGGCAGCGGCTCGTCGTCCAGCTCGCGGTGCGGATACTCGCTCACTCGGCCTCCGGGTAGGTCTTCAGGTCCTGATGGTGCAGACGATGGCCGAGCTTATCCCGCTTGGCGGCCAGATAGCCGCGGTTCTCCTCGTTCGGCGGCACTTCGATCGGCAGCTGCTCGACGACCGTGAGGCCGAAGCCGTCGATTCCCGTGAGCTTCTTCGGGTTGTTCGTGAGGATCCGGATCGTCGAGAGCCCGAGGTCGGCGAGGATCTGGTTCCCGATGCCGTAGTCGCGCGCGTCGACGGGGAATCCGAGCTCGGTGTTCGCCTGCACCGTGTCGAAGCCGCGTTCCTGCAGCTCGTAGGCGCGCAGCTTGTTGAGGAGGCCGATGCCGCGACCCTCCTGTGCCATGTAGAGGAAGACGCCCTGCCCCTCGCGCGCGATCTGGTCGAGCGCCTGCTCGAGCTGCTCGCCGCAGTCGCAACGCAGCGAGTGGAACACATCGCCGGTGACGCACTCGGAGTGCACGCGGACGAGCACGTTCTCCGCGCCGTCCACGTCCCCCGCGACGAGCGCGACGTGCGTCTTGCCCGTGAGCTTCTCGCGGAATGCGATTGCGTTGAACTCGCCGTAGCGCGTCGGCAGGCGCACCGTCGCGCCGCGCTCGACGAGCTTCTCGCGACGGCGGCGGTACTCGACGAGGTCCGCGACCGTGACCATCTTCAATCCGTGCCGGTCGCAGTAGGGCACGAGGTCGTCGACCCGGGCCATCGTCCCGTCGTCGTTCATGATCTCGCAGACGACGCCGGACGGGTTGAGGCCCGCGAGTCGCGCGAGGTCGACCGCGGCTTCGGTCTGACCGATGCGCTCGAGCACACCGCCGGGGCGCGCGCGCAGCGGGAAGACGTGACCCGGCTGCACGAGGTCGTCCGGCTTGGTATCCGGCGCGATCGCGACCTGGATCGTGTGGCTGCGATCGGCGGCGGAGATGCCGGTCGTGACGCCTTTGCGCGCCTCGATCGAGACCGTGAAGTCCGTGCCGAGCGGCGCTTCGTTCCTGTCGGTCATCGGCCGGAGGCCGAGCTGCTGCGTGCGCTCGGGGGTGAGACAGAGGCAGATGAGGCCGCGGCCGTGTGTCGCCATGAAGTTGATCGCCTCGGGCGTCGCGAACTGCGCGGCGATGACGAGGTCCCCCTCGTTCTCCCGGTCCGGGTCGTCGACGACGACGACGATGCGGCCCTCGCGGATGTCCTGGAGCGCGTCCTCGACGGCGGCGAACGGAGTCGTGATGGCCACGGCGACAGGCTAGCCGCCCGGCCTGAGAACACGATTAGCGTTTGACGAGCTTCTCGACGTACTTGGCGAGAACGTCGGTTTCGAGGTTCACGGGGTCGCCGGAGGCGAGGCCGCCGAGGGTCGTTGCGGCGAGCGTGTGCGGGATGAGCGCGACCGCGAAGCCGGCGTCGTCGAGGGCGGCGACCGTGAGGCTTGTCCCGTCGACGGCCACGGATCCCTTCTCGACGATCTGCCGGAGGAGCCCGGGCGGGGCGTCGAACCAGGTGAGGTCGCCGCCGGTCGAGCGGACGCGGCCGACGTCGTCGACGTGCCCCTGGACGTAGTGGCCGCCGAGCGGCTCGCCAGCGCGGAGGGCGGGCTCGAGGTTGACCGGCGTGCCCGGTGCGAGCGCGCCGAGGTTCGTGCGGGCGAGCGTCTCGCCGACCGCGTCGAAGGCGAGGCGCCCGTGTGTGACCTCGACCGCCGTCAGGCAGACGCCGGCGACGGCGACCGAGTCGCCGACGGCCGTCGCGGCGGCCGTCCCGGGCGCGTCGACCTCGATGCGGAGCGTGTCGCCGCGCCGCTCCGCGACGGCCACGCGCCCGACCTCGCGCACGATTCCCGTGAACACGCAGCACAGGCTATCCCCGAGCGGTCCGCACCCCACCCACCCGGGGAAAAGCAACCCAGCGCGAACGCTATCGAGGAAGGTGTGCCGTGTCTGTGCCGGCTTCGTGAAAAGTCCGGAACGTTCTGTCCCCGGCGTTACTCGCCGTACGCGAGCGACTCGAGCGTCTCGCGGATGACCTTCTCGAGCTCGCCGCGTTCGCCGGGCAGCGCGTTCCGCAACTCGACGAGCAGCTCCTCGACGGCCGTGCGCTGGCCGGGGGCAAGCTCGTCGGTGCCGATCTCCTCGATCCCCTTCCGCAGCTCGTCGTTCCCGACCGTCCCCATCAGCCAGTGGGAAAGAAGGGTGACGATCTGGTCGTCGGTGCGCTGGGCGTCAGAGCTCGTGGGCATAGGCTTCGAGCAGAACGTCGGACCCGACCACTCGCGCCGACAGATGGTGGAGCGGTCGCGGGGATGCTAGCCGCGCGGCAAAGGCAGCGGGACCGTCGCCGACGAGGGTCGGCGCGACGAAGAGGAGGATCTTGTCCACCAGGTCCGCCTCGAGGAACGCTGCGGCCAACGTGGGGCCGCCCTCCAGCAGCAGGGATTGCACCCCTTCGCCGGCCAGGGCCCGCAGCTCCTCCGCGAGGTCGCCCGGCCGAAGCTCGAGCGGCGACCCGGCGGGCAGGGGCCCGCGCCCGAACGCGAGTCGGCGCGGCTGGCCCCGCGGCGTCGGCACGTCACGCGCGTCGAGTCGCGGATCGTCGGCGCGCACGGTTCCCATGCCGACGGCGACTGCGTCGGACTGCGCGCGAAGCTCGTGCACGATCCGACGGGACATCTCGCCCGTGACCCAGCGCTCGCCCGGCACCGTCACACGCCCGTCGAGCGTCGTCGCGACCTTGTACGTGACGAACGGCCGGCCGAATGTGACCCACGTGCGCCACGCCTCGTTCTGCGCACGTGCCTCGAACGAGTCGACGAGCTCGACCTCGACGCCAGCAGCTTCGAGTCGCTCGACGCCTCCCGCCGCCTCCGGGTTCGGGTCGCGCGCGCCGACCACGACGCGTGCGATGCCTTCCGCGACGATGCGTTCCGTACACGGCGGATTCGTTCCCCAGTGCGCACACGGCTCGAGCGTCGCGAAGAGCGTGGCGCCGCGCGCTCGGTTACCGGCAGCGTCCAGCGCGACGACCTCGCCGTGACGACCGCCTGCTTCGGTCGCGCCCTCCCCCACGACCTCGCCGTCTTTGACGACCACTGCACCGACGGTCGGCTTCGGATACGCGCGGCCGCGCGCGGCCGCTGCGAGCTCGAGCGCGCGGGCGAGGCTCAAGCGAGTGCTTGCACGAGGCGGCGATACGCGCGCGGAAGATCCTCGCGGTCGAAGATCGGCCGGTCGGCGACGAGAAGCCGCGCACCCGCGCGCGAGAGCGAGCGCAGGTTGTCGTGCGACACACCGCCTTCGACCTGCACCTCGACGCGGTCCGGCAGAAGCGACGCGACGCGGCGCACGTGCTCGACGACGTGGGACCCCTCGCACGCGCACAGCACGAGGTCGGCGTCCGAGGCGGTGGCGGCGATCTCCTCCGGCTCGATGTCGACACGGAACGCGACGCCCACCTGAACCTCACACTCCCTCGCTGCGCGAATGGTGCTCGCGGGGTCGGCGGCCGCGTGCGCGTCGAACGTGACGCTGTCCGCGCCCGCCGCGGCGAGCCGCGCGAACGAGGCTGCGGGATCGGCGTCGCGCACGTGCACGTCGACGACGCCGTCGTAGCGTCGGGCCATGATCTTCATCTCCGTGATCGCGTCGGCGTCCGACTCGCCGCGCACGTGGACGTGGAAGATGCGGCACCCGGTCCGCAGGAGAGCATCCACCGCCGGCTGGAGCGCCGCGACGTCGCCGGCGTCGAGCGCCGGCACGACCTCGACCGTCCTGATCCACTCGCGCCAGGCCATGACGTCATGCTATTTCGCGAGTCGGGCGACAAAGAATCCCGACGTCGCGTGGCGATGCGGCGTTGTCAGCAGGAACTCGGGCCGCTTCGGATGCGCGAACTCGGGCCACTCCTCGCCGAGCGGGACGATGTCGAGGCCGCACGCATCGACGACATCCTCGTTCTCGTCCGCGTTGATCGTGCACACCGAGTACACGACCGTTCCGCCCGGCCGCAGCCGGTCGGCTGCGGCGCGCAGGAGCTCGAGCTGCAAGTCCGGTAACGGGCGCGCACGCCAGCGGAGGTCTGGACGCCGGTTGAGCACGCCGAGCCCGGAGCACGGTGCGTCGACGAGCGCGCGGTCGAAGCTGCGCTCGGCGAGCTCACGTACGTCGGCGTTCACGACCCGCACGTTCGCGGGCACCCGTTCGGCCAGAAGGCGTGCGCGCGTCTCGTTCACCTCGACGGCGGTGACGTCGCCGACGAGCAGCATCGTCTTGTTCCCCGGTGCGGCGCACGCGTCGAGCACGCGCTCACCCGGCCGCGCTGCAACGGCCTCGGCGGCGAGACGCGACCCTCGGCTCACGCCGCGGTAGTCGTCGAGCGGCGGCGGCGCGTTCTGCGCACGCGCGAGCTCGAGCGCCTCCTCGAAGCCCCAGTCGCGCACCCAGACGTCGAAGACCCAGTCCGGGTACGACTCCTTGAGCGCACCTTCGGGGAGCGATGCGACGAGCTCTTGGAACCCGTCCGCAAGGCGCCGCACGACGGCGTTCGTGAACTTCGTCGCACGCTCGAGCCCCGCGGCGCGCACGAGCTCGACCGCGTCGTCCGCGACGGCGTGTGCCGGCGCTTCGCTCCACGCGAACTGGAATCCGCTGATCCGTAACGCTGCGCGCACCGGCGGATCGAGCTTCCGCAGCGCGCGACCGCCCAGCTCCTCGATGCCGTGGTCGATCGTGCGCGCACGCTGCACCGTGCCGTACGCGATCCTCTGCGCGAGCGCGCGATCGCGTTCGTCGAGCTCTGTCGAGACGTTTGCGAAAACCCGGTCCGCGTACGCGTCGTCCTCGAACACGCGGCGCACGACCTCGAAAGCGACGCGGCGCGCCGGTGCGATCGTCACCGCACGCCGCGCAGGAACTCGTCGTAGCTCATGCTGCGCTTGCCCTCCGGCTGCACGACCTCCGGGACGAACGCACCGTCGTCGAGGCGCGCGCGCCACACCGTCACCCGTTTGCCGTGCAGCGTCGTCCACGCGCCGATGTGCGGCGAGAGCGCGCGCACGCGGCGCCATGCGTCCATGGGGTCCGCGAGATCGAGCTCGCGGTCCGCGGGGGCGATCTTGTCGGCATAGGTCAGGCCCGCCTCCGTCTGCGGGACGAAGACGGGATTCGGGAGGACTTCGTCGAGGAGCCGCGCTGCGACTTCCGCGGCGCGTGCGAACACGGCGCCGGCGTCGTCCTCCGGCCGGATTGCGAACGCCTCCTGCGTTGCAATCGGGCCCGCGTCGAGCGCCTCCACCGTGCGGTGGATGGTGACGCCGGTCTCCGTATCGCCGGCCAGGATGGCACGCTCGACCGGCGCCGCGCCCCGCCATCTCGGGAGCAGCGAAGGGTGCACGTTGAGCCAGAGAGCCCGCTCGAGGAGCGACGGTGGGATGAGCAAACCGTAGGCGCAGACAACGATTGAATCGACCGAATCGTTGGGGATCTCCGGTCGTTGAGGCTGCAACACGTTGAGACCCAGACGCATCGCGGTGTCCTTGGCCGGCGGCGGCGCGAGCTTGCGGCCGCGCCCGCGCGGGGCGTCGGGCCGGGTGAGGACATACGCGACGTCGTGATTTCGCGCGAGCCGTTCGAGCACGTCCGCGCCGAACGGTGCCGTCGCCGCGACGGCGATCCTCAACGAAGAACGGGCTGCGGCCGCAGGATCCCGAGCGCGCGCTTGCGGTTGTCGGCGTCGGTGCGGTCGATGATCAGCACGCCGTCCAGGTGGTCGACCTCATGCTGCGCGGCGCGGGCGGCCATCCCCTCGAGCTCGTAGCTCACGTCTGTTCCGTCGACGTCCTTGCCTTCGAGCTTCACGCGCAGCGAGCGCTCCACGGGAACGCGTACCCCCTGGAGCGAGAGGCAGCCTTCCTCGTCCGTCGACGACTCGCGGGACCGATCGGTGAACCGCGGATTGACGACGGCGCGCGGACCGTCCTCGTCGGGGACGAACACGAAGACCCGGCGCAGCACACCCACCTGCGTCGCCGCCAGGCCGATCCCCTGTGCGTCCTGCATCAACCGCTCCATCCGCTCGACCAGCCGGCGCAGGTCGTCGTCGAAATCCGCGACCTCGTTCGCCTGCAGGCGCAGCGCGACGTCCGGGTACTGACGGATCTGCGCGAGCGCATGCCGGCGGATCGCCTCGGCCTCGGCCTCGGCGTACGCCTCCTCGTCCACCTCGTGCTCGTGGTCGTGGTCGTGGTCGTGATGGTGGTGATGGTCGTGGGCCACGGCGCGCCAGTCTATGCGGGAAAGCGTTCGAGGACCCACGCCGCGTCGAGCCGCCGGCGACGGTACGGCTTGCCTCCGACCTTCACGAAGTCGCGCGAGCGCGGATCCATCGCGAGGCGCGCCTCGATCGGGAACCAGTGGTTGTGCCGGTCGATGAGGTCGTTCACCTCGCCGAAGTCCCAGCGCTCAACGGTGCGCCGCCACGACTCGGCGTCGCGGCGCTCCGCGTATGCCGCTCCGAGCCGGGCGAGGTGCGCGTCGGTCTCCTCCTCGATCTGCCGCAGCCGCTTCATGTAGGGGAGCGGCCCGCCGAGCGAAGCGATGTACGTGTCGGCCTCGGGGCGGAAGTTGCGCAACCGGCGGCGGAGCGGCTCACCCGTGAGGGGGTTGACGTCGCGGTCGCGCTCGACACGCTCGCGCTCGCGCTGCGAGGGTGGCGTCACGTCGCGTACGCCCCATTCGCCCAGAATCTCCTCTGCGTACGGTCGTCTCACGGTCACAGTGTGCCCTGCGGGTCGACGTCCACGACCGCGGTGACGCCTGCCTTCCGCATCGCGGGCGCAGCGGCGGCGAGCAGCCGCGCCGCCTGCGCCGCGACCGCGCGCGGCCGCTCCGTCTTCGCGACGAGTTGCGCACGATGACGTCCGCGAATGCGGAGGAGCGGCGCCGGGCCGAGGAGTGTCGTGTCGCCGAACCCGGGGCGAAGCTCGTCCAGCAGGGTGAGCGCAGGCGCAAGCTCGCGCGCAGCGGCGACGACCGAGACGATGTGCCCGTAGGGTGGATACCCCAGGTCGCGCCGACGGGTCAGCTCCTCGTCGAGGAAGCGGACGACGTCGTGCCGCGCGGCGTACGCCACGGGACGCGCGTCCGGCTGGAACGTCTGCACGAGCACGCGCCCGGGTGCGTTTCGTCCGCTGCGGCCCGCGAGCTGCGTGAGCAGCTGGAAGGTGCGCTCCTCGGCGCGGAAGTCGGGCAACGCGAGCGCCGTGTCGGCGTCGACGACGGCCGCGAGTTCGACTCCGCCGAAATGATGCCCTTTGGCAACCATCTGCGTCCCGAGCAGGACGGCGCGCTCCGCGGCCGCGAAGCGACGTAGCGTCGCGGTCAGTTCCTCGGGCTTCCCCGCAGTGTCCGCGTCGAGGCGGAAGAGCTCGAGCGCCGGGAAGTCACGCGCGAGCTCGCGTTCGAGCTTCTGCGTGCCCGCGCCGAGCCGTGCGAGGTCGGCAGAGCCGCAGGCCGGACAGACGGTGGGCGCGGGCTCGTCGTGGCCGCAGTGGTGGCAGCGAAGCTCGCCGCTCGAGTGCAGGACGAGCGCGACGTCGCAGTTCGGGCATCGCACCGTCGCACCGCACGCGCGGCAATGAAGTGCCGGAGCGACACCGCGGCGGTTCAGGAGCAGGATCGCCTTGCCGCCGTCCAGCTCGAGCCGCCGCAGCTCGGCGAGGAGCGGCGCAGAGAGCGGGTACCCCGCCTCGCGGCGAAGGTCGACGATGCTCACTGCCGGCAACCGCGCACCGACCCGGCCTCCGAGCTCGAGCCGTTCGAGGCTCGCCCAGCTTTCCGGCCTCGGCGTCGCGGAGCCGAAGACCGCGACGGCGCCCTCGAGCGCGGCGCGCTTCGCGGCGACCGTGCGCGCGTCGTAGCGCGGGTCCGACTCCTGCTTGTACGACTGGTCGTGCTCCTCGTCGACCACGACGAGTCCCAGATTCGCGACGGGCGCGAACACTGCCGAGCGCGCACCGACCACGATGCGCGCTTCGCCGTTCGCGATGCGCTCGCGCTCGTCGCGCCGCTCCGCCTCGGTGAGTCCGGAATGCAGGATCGCGACGTTGTCGCCGAAGCGCGCGCGCACGCGGCCGACCGTCTGCGGTGCAAGTGCGATCTCGGGCACGAGGATGATCGCGCCGCGTCCCCGCCCGAGCATCGCCGCGCAGGCCTGCAGGTACACCTCGGTCTTGCCGGACCCCGTCGCACCGAAGAGGAGGTACGGGCCGCCGCCCGCGACGATGCGGTCGACGGCCAGGCGTTGCTCGGGGGTCAGCTCGACGGGCTCGTCCTCGCCGCCGAGCGCCTGCCGGTCGGCCGGAGGAGCCTGCACCTTCCGTCGCGCGGGCTGCTCGGGCGCCACCAGCGCGAGTGCGCGCGCGGGCGTCGAGCCGTAGTAGTCGGCCAGCCAGAGCGCGAGCTCGACGAGGGCGGGTGCGATACGGCCGGCGACGCCGTCGATCGGCGCGACTGCGATCCCGGGAGGCGCCGAGGCTTCGAGCTCGACGACGATTCCGCGCGCGCGTCGCCGCCCGAACGAGATCGACACGATCGCCCCCACACCGACGTCGTCCGGGACTTCGTAGGTGAACGGCCGTGCGACCGCCCGGGCCGTGACGAGCGGGTACACCGACGCGTAGGACACCGGGCCAGGGTAGAGACGGCGTCAGTCGTGCCCGGTGGCCGGTTCGGCCGCCTGCTCGCGCAGCCGTTTCAGCGACAGCGTGCGCATCATCAGCCCGATCGCAGCTCCGGCGAGGACGACGTTGAACACCGTCAGCGCGAGTGTCATCCCGACACTGAACGCGAGCAGCACCGACTTCGAGATCTGCGAGCCGCGGAAGAGGAACACGATCAGCCCCTGCTTCGTGCCGGCTCCGCCCGGCGTCGCCGGGAAGAGCGTCGCGAGCGAGTCGACGACCTGGACGAGGAGCGCGTTGTGGAGGCTCGCCGGCACGGCGAACGCGCGTAGGAACTCGTAGACGGATGCGACGCGCAACACCCACGAGACGAGTTGCGGGACGACGACGCCCGAGAGGAGCAGACGCCGGTTCCCGAAAATGGCGAAGCCGCGCCGGAAGCGCGCGCGGGTCTCGCCGCCGTGCTCGGCGAAGACGGCGAGCGCGATCAGCGCCGCGGCGGCGAGAACTGCGACAGCGACCGCCGTCGCCTGCTCGTGGCGCAGGAAGAACTTCCAGTCGACCGTCGGCAGGCGCGAGTACACCTGATGGGTCGGCAACACGCCGATCGAGAGCGCCCACGCGATGAGGCCGCCCGCGACGAAGAAGTCGAGCGTCGTCTCGGCGAGCAGCGTCGGCGCGAGCGTCGCGTAGCTCGAGTCTTCGAGCCGCCGCCTGACGAGGAAGAGCTTCAGGACATCGCCGCCGCGGGCCGGGACGACCGAGTTCACGCCGACGCCTGCGACGTACGCGCCGAACACGGTGCGCAGCGCGAGTTTCTGCCCCGGGTGCGACGCGCGCAGGATCGCGCGCCACGCGATCGCGCGGAAGAACAGTCGCCCGAGATGCAACGCAAGCGCGAACGCGAGCAGCTCCCAGTGCACCGCGGCGAGGTGGTCCCAGAACACCCGCAGTGCGTGCAGGAACGCACTCATGCGGTGAGATTAAGCGCCGGCGGCGGTGAGCACGAAGTCGGTTGCGAAGCCGAGCGCGATACCGATCAAGATCATCCAGGCGACGAGGACAGGCATCGAGAATCGTCGGCACACCGCTGCGAGCTCCATGACCACGTAGAGGATCGAACCCGCGGCGAGCGCGAAGAAGAACACCTGCAACGACTCGCTCACCCAGGAGTGGCCGATCACCGTGCCGAGGAACGTGGGGCCACCGCCGATGAGGCCGAGCAGCGCGAGGTAGCGCCAGCTCACAGGGTGTTCCTCGTGTGCGAGCGGCCCCGCGACCGCGAATCCCTCCGTCGCGTTGTGCAACCCGAAGCCGATGATCAGCACGAGGGCGAGCGACACCTTCCCGGCAGCCGCGGATTGTCCGATCGCGAGACCCTCCCCGAAGTTGTGGATGCCGATCCCGGTCGCGATCAGAAACGCGATCCGCTGCGTCGCCGAGAGCGCGTGCAGGCCGCGGCTGCGGAACTCGTCGATCGCCGCGGCCCCCGGGCCGACGAGCGGGGACGCGCGGCGGGTCTTGATCCAGTGGTCGTAGTAGACGAGGCCCATCAGCCCGACGGCGAACCCGACGGCGAGGAGCGCGGCGCGGGCCGCGAACATGCCCCAGTGCCGGGCGTCCAGCGAGCTCGTCACTGGTTCGACGCCGTTCGTCAGGACGTCCCAGAGCAGGAAGACGAGGATCCCGGTCGCCACCGACGTCATCGCGGCGCGCGGCTCGATGCGCTGCAGGCGCATGCGCGCCATCGGGAGCCCGAGCAGGATCGTCGACCCTGCGATGGCCCCGAGCGCGAAGGTCTCGCCGGTACTCATGTAAGGCATACCTTACAGGCGATCCTGCCCCGCTAGGATCCACCCGATGGCGGGGCATTCCGTCGACGAGTACCTCGAGACGATCTACTTCCTCGCCTTCCCGATCGGCGAGTACCGCCCGACGACGACCGGGACCCCGACGCTGTCGGCGCGGGTCGCGGAGATGCTCGGCGTGTCGCGGGCGTCGGCGGGCGAGATGCTGAAACGACTCGAACGGGACGGGCTCGTCGAGCGGGGCGAGCACAAGGAGGCGATACTCACGGCGACGGGGCGCGAACGCGCGGAGCGCGCAGTGCGCAAGCACCGGATCATCGAGCGGCTGCTCACGGACTTCATGGGCTACACCGCGGCCGAGGCGCACGTCCACGCCGATGAGCTCGGCGACACGTTCACGGACGACATGGTCGAGCGGATCGCGGCGCGTCTCGGTCATCCCGACCGTTGTCCGCACGGGTGGCCGGTCGACACGGACGTCGAGCAGGCGGAGAACCGCGAGCTCGAGCCGCTGTCCGCCTTGCGCGCGGGGACGGGCGCGACGATCGTGCGGCTCGCCGAGCACGACGGCGAGCTCCTGCACTGGTTCTACGACGAGGGCCTCGTCCCCGGTACGGCGATCGAGCTGACCGCGGCCGAGCCCGCGGCGGGCCAGTTCCGCGTGCGCGTCGACGGCGGCGAGAAGGCGATCGGCGAGAAGGCCGCCGCCGGCCTCTTCGTCCGCCCTGCCTAGGCGCGCGCGGGGGCGGCCAGGCCGGCAGCTTCGCGCAGGGCGTCGGCCTTGTCCGTCCGCTCCCACGTGAAGTCGCGGTCGTCGCGGCCGAAGTGGCCGTACGCGGCGGTCTTCGAGTAGATCGGACGGCGCAGGTCGAGGTCGCGGATGATCGCCGCTGGGCGCAGGTCGAAGTGCTCGCGCACGAGCGACTCGATCTTCGTCACCGGCACCTTCTCCGTCCCGAAGCACTCGACGAGGATCGAGAACGGATGCGCGACGCCGATCGCGTACGCGACCTGGATCTGGCAGCGCTCGGCGAGCCCTGCCGCGACGACGTTCTTCGCGACGTAGCGCGCGGCGTAGGCGGCGGAGCGGTCGACCTTCGTCGGATCCTTGCCGGAGAACGCGCCGCCGCCGTGCGGCGCCGCGCCGCCGTAGGTGTCGACGATGATCTTGCGCCCCGTCAGGCCTGCATCGCCCATCGGGCCGCCGATGACGAACTTGCCTGTCGGATTGACGTAGACGAAATCCTTGTCGTCGAGCCGCTTCTCGTCGTAGAGGTCGCGCGGCAGGATCGGATGCAGCACGTGCTCGACGATGTCGGGTTTGATCATCACCTCGGGATCGAGTCCCTCGCGATGCTGCGTCGACACGAGCACGCGCTCGATCTCGACCGGCCTGCGGTGACCTGCCTCGTCGACCTCGTAGCGAATCGTCACCTGCGACTTCCCGTCGGGGCGCAGGTACGGCAGCACCTCCGACTTGCGCACCTCCGACAACCGCCGCGCGATCTTGTGCGCCAGCATGATCGGCAGCGGCATGAGCTCGGGCGTCTCGTTCGTCGCGTAGCCGAACATCAGACCCTGATCGCCGGCGCCGACGCGGTCGAGCGGATCGTCGTCACCCGGATCGTGCTGAACCTCGAAGGCGGCGTCGACACCCTGCGCGATGTCGGGCGACTGCTCGTCGAGCGCGACGATGACGCCGCACGTCTCGGCGTCGAAGCCGAACTTCGCGCGCGTGTATCCGATCTGTGCGACGCGCTCGCGCACGAGGCTCGGGATGTCGACGTACGTCGATGTCGTGATCTCTCCCGCGACGACGACGAGACCGGTCGTGATCAGGGTCTCGCACGCGACGCGGCCGTTGGCATCATCGGTGAGGACGGCGTCGAGAACGGAATCCGAAATCTGGTCCGCGACCTTGTCGGGATGGCCCTCGGTGACGGACTCGGACGTGAACGAAAAGCTTCTGACGGCCACGGACGCAGCCTAGCGTCACTCCGCCGTCGGACGGCGGCCCATCAGATCGGCCGCGAGCTCGTGCAGCGGCCGGCCCGCGAGCACCGCGCACACACCCTCCGTGATCGGCATCTCGATGCCGAGTCGGTGCGAGAGCTCACGCAACACCGGCGCCGTCGTCAGCCCCTCGACGACCTGCCCGATCTCGGCGAGCGCCTGCTCCTGCGTGTACCCGCGCGCGATCAGCTCGCCCGCGCGGCGGTTGCGTCCATGCGGGTGCCAGCAGGTCACGACGAGATCGCCCATCCCCGCCAGGCCGAAGAACGTCTCCGATTCTGCGCCGACGGCTTCGCCGAGACGGGCCATCTCGACGAGACCGCGCGTGACGAGCGCACCCTTCGCGTTGTCGCCGAGCCCGAGGCCGTCGACCGCGCCCGCTGCGAGTGCGATGACGTTCTTCGCGGCCGCACAGAGCTCCACGCCGATCAGGTCGCTGTTCACGTACACGCGAAAGACGAGCGAGTTGAGCATCGCCTGGAGGCTCTCGGCAAGCGCTTCGTCCTCGCTCGCGATCACAGCCGCCGCGGGAAGCCCCGCCGCGACCTCCTCTGCCATGTTCGGCCCGGAGAGCATTGCGACCGGGCGTCCGCGGACGAGCGTCGAGAGCCGCTCGCCGGTCTCCGGATCGAGTCCCTTCGTGAGCGACAACACGGGCGCGTCACCGTCAAGCGCCGCCACCACGGTGCGGAAGACGCGGCTCGGAACCGCGACGACGACCACGTCGGCGTCGGCGACCGACGCGTCCGCGATCGTCGTCGACGCGATCCCGGCGAGGTCGACGGACGATGAGTAGCGCGGGTTGCGGCCGGTCTCCGCGATCGCGCGCGCGTCGTCGGCGCGATGGCTTGCGAGCGTCACCTCGACGTCGCGGTCGGCGAGCAGGCGCGCGAACCCCGTCCCCCACGTTCCGCTTCCGAGCACGACGGCCTTCACGTGCGCGCCCTGAAGTCGATCGTGACCGGTACGCCCTCGAGGCCGTAGCGTTCGCGCAGCTCGTTCTCGACCCAGTAGCCATAGTCGCGCGTCACGAGGCTCGGGTCGTTGACCGTGATGCGGAAGCGCGGCGGGCGCGTCTCGACCTGCGCGCCGTAGAGGAGGTTGAGCCTCTTCTGCCCGCGCGACGGCGGCTGGCGCGCCTCCCTCAGCTCGCCGAGGAACCTGTTCAGCTCCGCGGTCGCGATCCGGCCGGTGTGCTTCGTGTACAGCTCCGCGACCTTGTCGAGCAGCCGCGCGATACCGCGTCCCGTCTTCGCCGACACTGTGATGAACGGCGGACGCTGGCGGAGGCGACGGAGCAGCTCGGGCCGGACGTCCTCGATCGTCACCTGGGAAACGTCCCACTTCGACAGGACGACGAGCGTCGAGCACTGCGCCTTGCGCGCGACGTCGGCGGCCGCCAGGTCGCCTTCGACGATGCCCTCGCCCGCGTCGATCAGGACGAGGGCGACGTCCGCGCGCTCCGCTGCTTCGAGCGCACGCAGCTCCGAGTAGTAGTCGATCCCCTGGCGTTGCTTCCGCTTGCGGCGAAGCCCTGCGGTATCGATCAGGACGAACGTGCGACCGTCGCGCTCGAGCACCGTGTCGATCGCATCTCGTGTCGTGCCGGGGACATCCGAGACGATCGTCCGCTCCATCCCGAGCAGCGCGTTGAAGAGCGACGACTTGCCGACGTTCGGGCGGCCGAGGATCGCGACGCGAATTGCCTCCTCCCCGACGGCCTGCGCGCCGGAACCCACCTCCTCGAGCCGGTCGAGAACCTCGTCGAGCAGGTCACCGGTGCCGACGCCGTGCAACGCCGACAGCGGGAACGGGTCGCCGAGCCCGAGCCGATGGAACTCGAGCGCAAGCGCGTCGAGCCGCGGGTCGTCGAGCTTGTTCGCGACGAGCAGCACGGGCTTCCGTGCGGCGCGGACGATCGCCGCGAGCTCCTCGTCGCCGGGTGTGATCCCGGCGCGCGCGTCCACCACGAAGAGGATGAGATCCGCCTCGGCGAGCGCGGCGCGCGCCTGGTCGGCGATCGAGCGCGTGATCGAGTCGCGACTCGCGATGTCGACGCCTCCCGTGTCGACGAGGAGGAAGCGCTGCCCGTTCCACTCACACACGAGCTCCTTCCGGTCGCGCGTCGTGCCCTGCGTCTCGTGCACGACCGCCGCGCGCGAGGCCGTCAGCCGGTTGACGAGCGTCGACTTGCCGACGTTCGGGAAGCCGACGATCGCAACCGTGCCGAGCAGCTGCTCGCTCACAACGGCGGCGTCTCGTCGCGCGGGCGGCCGCGCGCATGCACGTCGGCGAGCCAGTCGTAGAGCTCCCGGATCCGCCGCTCGATGTCGGCCGTCGCCTCCTTGTAGCCCTTACCGTTCTTCGGGAGGTCGTCGTAGCGAACCGGCTGCCCGACCGCGAGCGAGCAGGGGTTGAAGTTCCACGGACGCCATTCGTACGTGCCGTAGACGGCGATCGGGACGACCGGCACGCTCTCCTGCAGCGCGACCATCGCCGCGCCCGGCTTCGCCTCGCCCGGGACTCCGGTGTGCCTCTGCCGCGTGCCCTCGACGAAGACTCCGACGGCGCGGCCGTCCCGCGCTGCCTGCCGCATCGCACGCACGGCGTCGCGGTCGGACTCGCCGCGGCGGATGGGGATGATCCCGTGCCATTCGAGATACGAGCCGAATAGCGGCACGCGTTCGAGTTCGACCTTCGCGACGTAGTTGATGTTGCGCGGTGAAAGCGCACCGACGAGCGGAATGTCGATCCACGCGAGATGCGTCACCGCGAGCACGCAGCCTCCGTTCGCGGGGATGCGGTCGAGTCCGTACCCGCGGCCCCGCGTCAGGACGACGGCCGCGGGCGCGAGCCAGAGACGCGACGTGCGCCAGGCGAAGTCCCCGTAGTTCACGCCGCGGCGCGCGCGCGGACGAGGGCCTCGATCTGGGCGACGACCTCGTCGACCGCGAGAAGCGTCGTGTCGATCTTCTGCGCGTCGGCGGCCGGCTCCATCCGTGCGCGGTCCTGCTCGTCGCGCAGCTTGAGGTCGGTCGCGAGCGCGTCGGCGCCGATGTCGGGACGCTCCGACTGCCGCCGCCGCGCACGCACGTTTGGATCCGCCTCGAGGTACACCTTCACTGCAGCTGCCGGCACGACGACAGTGCCGATGTCGCGTCCCTCGATGACCGCGTCGCCTTGCGCGGCGAGCTCGCGCTGGCGCTCGCGCATCACCTCGCGCACCTCCGGATGACGTGCGACGACCGACACCATGCGGTCGACGTTCGAGCGGCGGATCGCGGACGTCACGTCGGCCCCGTCGATGAACACGCGATCGTTCTCGTCGAAGGTGACGGGGTGGTCACGCGCAAGCGCGCCGAGTGCCGCCCCTTCCCCGAGCGGCAGCCCGCGCTTCAGCGCAAGCCATGTGAGGGCACGGTACATCGCACCCGTGTCCAGGTAGCGGAAGCCGAGCCGTTCGGCGAGTGCGCGCGCAACCGTGCTCTTGCCCGCGCCTGCGGGGCCGTCGATGGCGACGATCATTGTCGAATCGAGTCGAGGAGGTCGAAGAAGCCGGGGAAGCTTATCGCCACGCTTTCCGCCCCCTCGATCCGCACTCCCTCACGCGAAACGACGCCCGCGACGGCGCCGAGCATCGCGATCCGGTGGTCGCCCGCGGCGTCGATCGTGCCGCCCCGGGGCCGGGCGGGCGTTCCGCGGACGGCGAATCCGTCCGGCCGTGCGGTGATCCGCACGCCGATCGCGCGCATCGCCGCCGTCACGGTCTCGATGCGGTCCGACTCCTTGGCGCGCAGCTCTTCCGCGCCGGTGACCTCGGTCGTCCCGCGCGCGAAGGCTCCGAGCAGCGCGACGAGCGGCAGCTCGTCGACGAGCCGGGGGACTTCCGCCGCCTCGATGCGCGTCGCGACGAGCGGCTGCGCCGAGACCTCGACGTCGCCGATCAGCTCGCCTGCGACGCGGTGCTTGTTCAGCACTCCGACACGCGCGCCCATGCGTTCGAGCACGTCGAGGATCCCCGTCCGTCGCGGGTTCAGGCCGATGTCGTGCACGGTCAGCGTCGACCCGGGCACGAGCGTCGCCGCGACCAGGAAAGGCGCCGCCGAGGAGATGTCGCCGGGAACGACCACCTCCGGAAGATGCAGGCGCTCGGCCGGCTGGACGGTGACCGACCCCGGCCGCCGCGTGACGTGCGCGCCGGCCGCTTGGAGCATCAGCTCGGTGTGATCGCGCGTCGGCGTCGGTTCGACGACGGTCGTACTGCTGCGCGCGCCGAGCCCCGCGAACAGGACCGCCGACTTCACCTGCGCGCTCGCGACCGGAAGCTCGTACTCGATTCCCTCGAGCTCCGCGCCTTCGACGACGAGCGGCAGGTGGCCGTCGGTCGCGTCCACGTGCGCACCCATCTGCTCCAGCGGCTCGGTGACGCGCCGCATCGGCCGCCGCGAGAGCGAGTCGTCGCCCGACAGCTCGAAGCGGCCGTCCTGGTAGGCGAGGATGCCGGTGAGGAGGCGTGCGAGCGTTCCGGCGTTCCCGCAGTCGACGGCCGCGTCACGGAAGCCTCTGACGCCGACACCTTCGACGACGACCGTGTCGACGTCGAGCTCGTCGACGCCCGCCCCGAGCGCGCGCACCGCGGCGAGCGTCGACTCGGTGTCGGCGGAACGGCCGAAGCGCGTGATGCGGGTCTCGCCGTCGCTCAGCGCACCGATCAGCGCTGCGCGATGTGAGATCGACTTGTCGCCGGGGACGCCGATGTGGCCGTCGATGCGCGCGGCGGGATCAACTCTCATCGAGCACCGCGGAGACGAGGACGGCGTAGCCGCGTGCCTCGAGCAGCTCGGCACCGCGACGCGCGTCGTCGGCGCCGCCGACGAGCAGCGTCAGCGTTCCGCCGAGCTCGGGCGAGATGTGCTGCATCTCGAAGTCCTCGATGTTGATGCGCTCCGCACCGAGCGTCTGCGTCACCTCGGCGAACGCGCCCGGACGGTCGGGAATGTGGACGCGCAACTGGTGGAGGTCGCGCGCGTCGGGGTACGCGCGCTGCAGCATGCGGCGCCGGTTGTCGGCAGCCTCGCCGATCCACTCCGCGATGAAGGACGTGTCGTCCTGCGCGAGCGCGGCCTCGACCTCTTCGATGCGACGGCGGTGCTCGGCGAGTGCCTCGCGGACGGCATCGGCGTTGTCGCGGAAGATGTCGACCCAGATGCGCGGGTTCGCACCCGCGATGCGCGTCATGTCGCGCAGCGACCCGCCGGCGCTCGCGAGCGGCTCGTGACCCGCCACGCGCACCGACCCCGCCTGGTTGACGACGACGTTCGCGAGCACGTGTGGCAGGTGGCTCGTCAGCGCGACGAGCCGGTCGTGCGCAGCGGCGTCGATCGCGGCCGGGAGCGCACCGAGCTCCGACACGAAGCCGTGCACGAGCCGGTAGCGCTCGGGATCCGTGTCCGCAGTCGGGGTGAGGAACCACGTCGCACCCTCGAAGAGCGCTGCGGCCGCGTGCTCGGGTCCGTGCGCTTCGAGCCCGCAGATCGGGTGGCCGCCGACGAAGCGCGACGAGCCCGCGGCCGCGACGACGCTCGCCTTCGTCGAGCCGACGTCGGTCACGGTCGTCGTCTCGGACGACGCAGCGAGCACCGCGGCGACCTCGTCCGCGAGCGCGGAGATCGGCGCGGCGACGACGGCGAGGTCCGCGTCGCGCAACGCGTCCGCGGCCGACGGCGCGGGCTCGTCCAATGCGCCGCGCTCGGCGGCGACCGAGAGCGCACGCTCGTCGGGATCCCAGCCGCTCACGCGTGCGCCGGCCTGCCGCGCGGCGAGCCCAACCGAGGCGCCGATCAACCCGGTGCCGACGATCGCGACGCGATCGACCATCTAGCGGCGCATGAGCTCGGCCAGGCGGAACGCGAGGTCGAGCGACTGCCGCGCGTTGAGGCGCGGATCGCAGAGCGTCTCGTAGCGGCGGTCGAGGTGCTCTTCGGAAACCTGTTCGGATCCGCCGAGGCACTCGGTCACGTCCTCGCCGGTGTACTCGAGGTGCACGCCGCCCGGCCAGACGCGTTCTGCGCGGCACGCGGCGAAGAACGCCTCGAGCTCGGCCATGATCGCGTCGAAGTGGCGCGTCTTGCGGCCGCCGGAGAGGAATGCGTTCGCGTGCATCGGGTCGCACGCCCAGACGACCTGATGCTTTGCGTCGCGCACCGCGCGCAGGAGCGGCGGCAGCAGATCTTCCGCGCGCTCGGCGCCGAGTCGCGTGATCACCGTCAAGCGACCGGGAATGCGATCCGGATTCAACCGCGCGCACAGCTCTACGAGCTCCTCGGGCGACGCGCTCGGGCCGATCTTCACGCCGATCGGGTTGTGCACCCCGGAGAAGAACTCGACGTGCGCGCCGTCGAGCTCGCGCGTGCGATCGCCGACCCAGAGCATGTGCGCGGAGCAGTCGTACCAGTCGCCGGAAAGCGAGTCGCGCCGCGTCAGCGCCTCCTCGTAGTCGAGCAGCAAACCTTCGTGGCTCGTCCACACGTCGACCTGATGCAGCTGCGGCGTCGCGCCGAGATCGATGCCGCACGCGGCCATGAACGCGAGTGCGCGCTCGATCTCCGACGCGAGCTGCTCGTAGCGCTTGCCTTGTTGCGAGCTCGCGACGAAGTCCTGGTTCCAGGCGTGCACCTGCGTCAGGTCTGCGAAGCCGCCCTTCGTGAACGCGCGGACGAGATTCAGCGTCGCGGCCGAAAGGTTGTAGCCGGCGATCATCCGTTCCGGATCGGCCACGCGCGCCGCGGCGGTCGGAGCGTCGTCGTGGATCATGTGGCCGCGGAACACGGGGATGTCGCCGTCAGGCCCGTGTTCGGTCGACGACGTGCGCGGCTTCGCGAACTGGCCCGCGATGCGGCCCACCTTCAGCACCGGAAGTGCGGCGCCGTAGGTGAGAACTGCGGCCATTTGCAGGAGGATCTTCAGCCGCTCGCGGATCGAGACCGCCGCGTAGGCGGCACCCGTCTCGGTCAGCCGCTCGTAGTCGTGGAACGACTCCGCGCAGTCGCCGGCCTGGAGCAGGAACGCGCGGCCGGCGGCGACCTCGCCGAGCGCGGACTGCACCTGCCGCGCCTCGCCCGCGAAGACGAGCGGCGGCAGCGCATGCAGCCGGCGCTTGACGTCCTCGAGACGCGCGTCATCGGGCCACTCGGGCTGTTGCAGCGCCTCACGGCCCCGCCACGACGACGGGGACCACGCCTGGTCGACCACGGCCATGAGCCCCAGTGTAGGCAGGGGCTACGCTCCGTGCCCATGCGGATCTTCTCGGGCATCCAGCCGACCGGCGCCAAGCACTTCGGCAACTACTCGGGCGGCTTTCGGCAGTACGCCGCGACGCAGGAGCTCGGCGAGGCCTTCTTCTGCGTCGTCGACCTGCACTCGATCACGGTCGAGCACGACCCGAAGGACCTCCGCGAGCGCACGCTCGACCTCGCCGCGATGCTCTTCGCGACGGGCCTCGACCCGCAGCGCTCGACGGTCTTCGTGCAGAGCCACGTGACGGCGCACGCCGAGTCTGCATGGCTGCTGTCGGCGGTGACGAGCTACGGGCAGCTCGGGCGGATGACGCAGTTCAAGGAGAAGGGCGAGCGGCAGGAGTTCGTCTCCGCCGGCCTCTTCACCTACCCGATCCTGATGGCCGGCGACATCCTGCTCTATCGGACGGATCGCGTGCCGATCGGCGACGACCAGCGCCAGCATCTCGAGCTCGCGCGCGACATCGCGGAACGGTTCAACGCGCGCTTCGGCGACACGTTCGTCGTCCCCGAAGGTGTGTATCCGGAGGTCGGCGCACGCATCATGGACCTGCAGGAGCCGACGAAGAAGATGTCGACGACGGGCGGCACGCCGCAGGGGACGATCCTCATGCTCGATCCGCCGGACGTGATCCGCAAGAAGGTGAAGAGCGCGGTGACGGACTCTGGCTCCGAGGTTCGCCGCGGGGACGACAAGCCGGGTGTGACGAACCTGATCGACATCATGACGGTCGCGACCGGTGAGACCCCGGGCGCGATCGAGGTGCGCTACGACAGCGGCGGCTACGGCCAGTTCAAGGCCGACGTTGCGGAAGCGGTCGTCGCGCTGCTCGAGCCCGTCCAGGAGCGCTACCGCGAGCTACGAGACGACCCGGGGGAGCTGCAGCGGCTCCTGCGCATCGGCGCGGACAAAGCTCGCGAGGTGACCGCCCCGACGCTCGAGGCGATGTACGAGCGCATGGGCTTCGTGCGGCTGCGCTAGCGGCTGTCGCAGCCGTCGTAAGATCGTCCTCCACGATCGAAGGAGGCAGACATGTCGGTGATCATGACCTTGCGCGTCAAGGGTGACCCGGACAAGCTCGAGCGGCTCGCCCACGAGAACCCCGACGCGATCAGCGGTATCTCACAGCGCGCGCAACAGCACGGCGTGATCGCACACCGCTTCTACGGCTCGGACGGCTGGATCATGGTGGTCGACGAGTGGCCCGACGCGGAGAGCTTCCAGCGGTTCTTCGAGCAGGAGCGCGGGAACATCGAGCCGATGATGCAGCAGGTTGCGAGCGGGGAGCCCGAGATCCAGTTCTGGCACAAGCTCGACACGCACGACGAGATCGGCTGGGACTAGAGACGCGCGGAGCGGCGGAGCTCGTCGACCTCCGTACGGGTGAGTTCGCGCCATTCCCCCGGTGCGAGCCCGTCGAGCGTCAGGATTCCGTAACGGACGCGGTGCAGCCGCCGGACGGGATGACCGACGGCGGCGAGCATCCGCTTCACCTGGTGCTTGCGTCCTTCGTGAACCGTGAGCTCCACGCGGCCGGGAGCGGTGCGCCGCGCCCTCGCCGGCGCGGTGCGGCCGTCTTCGAGTTCCACCCCGCGCTCGAGCCGCGCGAGCGCCTGCGGTTCCGGGTCGCCGTCGACGTGCGCGACGTAGACCTTGTCCACCTCGTAGCGGGGATGCGCGAGCCGGTACGCGAGCTCGCCGTCGTTCGTGAGGAGGAGCGCGCCCGTCGTGTCTGCGTCGAGCCGCCCCACGGGAACGACCCGCGCCTCGTGCTCGACGAGCCCGACGACGGTGGGCCGCCCCTGTGGATCGCGCGCCGTGGTGACGACTCCCGGCGGCTTGTTCAGGAGCACGTAGGCGAGCCCCTGCTTGGCGAGGGGCCGTCCGTCGAGCTCGACGCGGTCGCGCGACTCGACGAAGGTGTTCAGCTGCCCGGGCTCGCCGTTGACCGTGACGCGGCCGGCCTTGATCAGCTCGTCGGCGCCACGGCGGGACGCGACACCAGCGCGTGCGAGCCAGGCGTTCAGACGCATGACAGAAGTTTCGCTTTCGTGACGGACACGGCACACCTTTGGCGGTAGCCTCGTCGGCATCACGGGGAGGGAGGTGGGTTCCCGGCTTCACGCGCGCGCGCGTCAACCTTTCAAGGGACGACGGTCGCGCCCTCGAGGTTCCAGCTTCCGTGCAGCGCGTTCAGGTTGGTCGCGACGCGCGTCGCCACGAACCGTGTGCCCACAGCGCGCACGACCCAGAAGCGCGCGAGGCCCTTCTCGTCGCCGACGAGCACTCCGCCGGCGTACGGCGCGAGCTGCGCCGCCGGCAGGAAGTACACGTCCTTGCTCACCGTGTCCGCGACATAGAACCCCGGCCGCGCCGTTCCGCGAGGCGCGTCGCCGACGCCGATCGCCACGATCGGGTTGAGCCCGTGCGCGAACCGCGCGAGCACGCGCACCTTCCCGGCCGGCGACATCGCCTCCAGGCGCCCGCCCTTGCTGCGCGCGTCGATCGCGAGCAGGAGCTCCCGTGACGCGCTGCCGAACGACGCCGGCGCGAGCGCGATGTTGTCGGCACCACCCGGGCCTGCGTACCCGCCGACGACGCGCACCTGCGCATCGGGCCCGATCGCGTACACGGTCCCGCCTCGCTCCGCCGATCCGCCGGACGCCGCGAGCAGCGCATAGCCGAACGCGCCGAGGCGGTCGAACGCGAGCGTTCCGTCCTGCAACCCGGTTGCCGGGAGCGTCGCGAACCGCGTCACCGTTCCGTCAGCCGCGACGCTCCAGAGCTCGCCGTGCGGGCCGTGGCAGAAGAGCGAGCCGGCCGGCCAGCCGTGCTCGCCCGGCGAGACCGCACAACGCACCTCTTCGTACTCCGCGGGCAGTGACGCGAGCTTCACCACGCCGCGGCCGTCGACGCCGCCCGCCTCGATCTCACCGGTGCGCTCCGCGACGTAGACGAACTGCGTTCCGGTCCACACGACGTCGCCGAGCGGCAGCGTCGTTCGCGCGAAGACGCTGAAGCGAAGCGTCGGGGTTCCGCCCGCCGCACCCGCGGCGAGGACGAGCACCGCGACGACAAGCGCCGCGAGACGCAAGCTACGCCGTGCGCTTCTCGGCGACCGCTTCGAGCCGCGCGCGGATCTCCGTCACGTCGGCGCCGAGGTCGTCGAGTCGCGGCAGGGCCGCAAGCGACTCCAACCCGAACACGCGCTCGAACAGGGGCGTCGTCCGGTAGCGAATCGCGCCGACCTCCTCGTCGCGGCCGGACTCTGCGATCAGTCCGCGCTCGACGAGGCCCGCGACGACGCCGTCGACGTTCACGCCGCGGATGCGTGCGATCTCCGGCCGCGAGCACGGCCCGAGATACGCGACGATCGCAAGCGTCTCGAGCGCCGCCTGCGACAGGCCGCGCTCGACCGGACGCTCGAACATGCGCGCGCACGCCTCCGCCGCCTCGGCCGCGGCGCGGAACGCCCACGCGCCTGCGACGTGCTCGAGCACGATCCCGCTGCGCCGCTCGCTGTAGCGCTCGCGCAGCACCCCGAGCGCCTCCTCGACGCGCGGAGGGTCGTCCTGCGTCGCGGTCGCGATCTCCTCCACC
>JAFAHG010000292.1 GCA_019237315.1 Actinomycetota bacterium | reverse complement strand
CGCAGGAGCAGCCGCTTGTGCTCGCGAAGCTCGCTCGGGTCGGTGCTGTCCAGGGGCCTGCACGCTACGCCGCGCCCGGGGCCCGGTCAAATCACGAGCGGCGGGGCTGGGATTCGAACCCAGGGAGGGCGCAAGCCCTCAACGGTTTTCAAGACCGCCCCGTTCGACCGCTCCGGCACCCCGCCGTCAGGCGGTCACGGTAGCCGGAGCTCCGTAGGCGCGCAGCACCTCCGGCACCTCCCCGCGGAAGTTCTCGAGCAGTGCGAGCAGGCAGCGGTCGGTGATCGCGGTCCCGTTCAGCGTGTGCGGCGTCTCGAGCTCCTTCTCCCCCACGCGGTAGCGGATGCCGAGGCGGCGCGCCTGGAAGTCGGTGGTGTTCGACGTCGAGGTGATCTCGCGATAGCGCTGCTGCGACGGGAACCACGCTTCGATGTCGTACTTCTTCGACGCGGGATCGCCGAGGTCGCCGGCTGCGACGTTCACGACCCGGTACGGGATGCCGAGCGCCTGCACGATCTCCTCCTCGATCGCGAGCAGCCGGTCGTGCTCTTCGCCCGAACGCGCGGGCTCGCAGTACACGAAGAGCTCGACCTTGTTGAACTGGTGCACGCGGAACATGCCGCGCGTGTCCTTGCCGGCCGCACCCGACTCGCGACGGAAGCACGTCGAGAACGCGGCGTACCGCAACGGCAACTCGTCGAGGATCTCCGTCATGTGGAACCCGGCGAGCGCAACCTCCGACGTCCCCGTGAGGTAGAGCTCGTCCGCTTCGAGCGCGTAGATGTTCGAGCGGTCGGTCGGAAAGAAACCGGTGCCGTACATCGCCTCCTCGCGGACGAGCACCGGCGGCAGCATCGGTACGTGTCCGTGCGCGACCGCGCGGTCGAGCGCGAAGCGGTAGAGAGAGAAGGCGACGAGCGCCGTGTCGCCGACGAGAAAGCCGAAGCGCGACCCGGAGAGACGCGCCGCGCGCTCCATCTCGAAGCGGCCGACCTCTGTGTGCTCGGGACCTTCGGCCGCGGGGTCGCCCACGCGCCGAAGCTCCTCTGCGTCCTCGTCGGTGTCGCCGTCCGGCGCGGTCGGGGCCGGCGGGTTCGGCACCTGCTGCAGCCATGCGTCGCGTTCGGCCTGCGCCTCGGCGAGCTCGTCCTCAGCTGCGCGCAGCTCCTCCTTCACGCGCGCGAGCTCCTCGATCTGCTCCGGCGTCGGCTTACCCTTCAGCTTCTGGCGGCCGCGCAGCTCGTCGACGCGCGGGACGAGTGCGCGCCAGCGCTCGTCGGCGGCGAGCAGCGCGTCGAAGCGCTCGGCCGCGCCCTTGCGCGCGAGCGCCTCACGGAACCGCTCCGGGTCGGCGCGGGCAGCGCGGAGATCGATCACGTTCTGGAGTCTAGGAGCGCCTCGAGCACGGCCGCGACGCCCTCGTCCTCGGCGGGAGGACAGACCCACTTCGCGACCGCCTTCACGCGGTCGTGCGCATTCTCGACGGCGATTCCGTACCCCGCCCAGGCGACGAGCTCGACGTCGTTCTCACCGTCGCCGAACGCGATCGTCTGCTCCGGCGTGAAGCCCATCCGCCCGGCGAGGAAGTCGAGCCCCGCGCCCTTCGTGATCCCGAGTGCCGTGAACTCGAGGAAGTGCGGCAGCGACTTCGAGATCGTGAGCCGGTTCGCGAACGCGACCTTCTGCCGGCGCTCGACACCGTCGAGCTCCACAGGGTCGCCGACGAGGACGACCTTCGTCGGCGGCCGGTCGAGCCACGCGCGCACGTCGCCGACCTCGTGGATCGTGAGCCCCTGGAACGACGCATACGCGTCCGAGTGCTCGGTGACGTGCGAGACGTACAGCTCGTCGTCGACGTAGACGTTCGGCTGGTAGCCCTCCGCTTCGGCCGCGGCGATCGCCTCCTTCGCGAGCTCGACGTCGATCGGGACGTGCCGCAGCCAGGTTCCGTCCGCGTCCACGACGACGGCGCCCTGGTAGCAGATCGCCGGCTCGCCGAGCACCGACAGCGGCAGCACCCGCTGCAGCGACTGCACCATCCGGCCGGTGACGACGAGGACGTCCATGCCCGCCGCGCGCACGCGTGCGAGCGCCTCGAGCGTGCGCGGCCTCACGATGCGGTCGCGCCAGATCAGCGTGTCGTCGAGGTCCGTGGCGACGACCGCGACGTCGCGCGGGAAATCGTCGGGGAGGTTCAGCTACTTGCCCTGCGTCAGGAACGCGACGAGATCGGCCAGCTGCTGCGCGGGCAGCGACGAGAAGGTGCTCGGCATCACGTTCTTCGGATAGCCGGGCGGAACGTATGGAGGCGGCGGGGACGTGACCGCCGTGCTCGCGAACTGGTCGAGCGGGATGCCCGCCTTGGCGGCGTAGTCGGCGAGCTTGTCGAGATCCGGGCCGACCTTCCCGGTCGCCCCGGCAGGAGCGAACGTGTGGCAGGCGGCGCAGCCGTTCGCTGTGAACACCGCCTTACCCTTCGCCGGATCGCCCTTCGGCGCCGTGACGTGGACGAGCCGGTTCCCGGGAACCGGCGAGACCACGGATCCACCGGGCTTCGAGTCACTGCAACCTGCCGCGAGCAAGCCAACGAGGAGGAGCGGGGCCACGCGGCGCATCGGGCCGATCCTAATCCGTTGTGTCGGCGTTAAGCGCCGGAACCTGCGACTAACCCACCGCTACGATTGTGACATGAAGCGCAGAACGTACGGTCGCGACGCCGGGCTGACGCTGCGGATGCTCTTCACGAGCGGCCTGCTCGGGCTGCTGTACGTCGCGTTCGCCGCGGTTCTCATCTCCGTGCTCAAGGTCGGGATCGCGCCGATGCTTCTCATCGTGCTCGGCCTCGCGATCTTCCAGTACTACACATCCGACAAGCTCGCGCTCGCGGCGGCTGGGGCGAAGGTCGTCAGCCGCGAGGACGCGCCGGCCCTGCACGACATGGTCGAGCGGCTGTGCGCGATGGCCGACCTGCCGAAGCCGAAGATCGCGATCATGGACACGCCTGTCCCGAACGCGTTCGCCACGGGCCGCTCGCCGCGTCATGCCGCCGTCTGCGTCACGTCGGGTCTCTGGAACCGGCTCGAGCCGAAGGAGATCGAGGGCGTGCTCGCACATGAGCTCTCGCACGTCGCAAACCGCGACGTCCTCGTCATGACGGTCGCGAGCTTCTTCGCGATGCTCGCCGCGATGCTCACCCGCTTCGGCCTCTACGCGGGGATGTGGGGCGGCGGCTTCGGCGGCGGCAACAACCGCGACAACAACAACGGGCCGCCGGTGTGGCTGATCGTGCTCGCCGTGTCGATCCTCGTGTACATGATCAGCTTCGTGCTGATCCGGACCCTCTCTCGCTACCGCGAGTACGCGGCCGACCGCGGCTCGGCGCTGATCACCGGCGCCCCGGAATACCTGATGAGCGCGCTGCAGAAGATCTCCTCGCAGATGACGCTCATCCCGAACCAGGACCTGCGGCAGGTCGAGGGGATGAATGCGTTCTTCATCATCCCGGCGAAGGTGCGCTCCGCGACCGCCGAGCTCTTCATGGACCACCCGCCGCTCGAGAAGCGCCTCGCGGCGCTCGCCGAGATCGCGCGGCAGATGGGCCGCCCGGTCGCCTGAGTTGGGCCTGACGGACGTCCTCTTCGGACGGAAGAAACTCAAAGGGCCGAAGGAGGACCGGCTCTTCGCGCTCTCGACCGCGTGCGTCACGCTGCAGACCGAGCTCGGGCTGAAGACGGACGGCAAAGCGGCGGTCACGTTCAAGCCGCTCTCCTCCGGCGACTTCACGCGCGTCGACAACGACGTCGAGTCGCTGATCAAGGCCGCGGCGCGCTCGTCGGGCTCCGAGGTCGAGCGCAAGTCGGACACGTACGGATACGAGTGGCTGATCGTGAGCGACCCCGACATCGAGGACCAGGTCGCCTCGGTGCACGCGGTCGCCTCCGAGCTGACGGCACAGGGGTTCGGTTCACAGCTGCTTGCCGCGGCGTTCCGGTTCGCAGGGGGCGAGCATCCCGTCTACTGGATCTACGGCTTCAAGCTCGGGACCTTCTGGCCGTTCATTCCGATCGGCGACCAGAAGCGGGACAACGCCACCGAGCTCGAGCTGAAGGCGAAGCTCGAGGACGAGCTTCCGATCGAACAGGATCTGACGCGGTGGCTGGCGCTGTTCGACGCCCCGATTTAACGTTGTTGAAAGGTGCCAGACTTCAGTGTGGCAACGTCAACAATCCGCTCCTGAAAGGTGCCAGACTTCAGTCTGGCACCGTGTACATCAAGACGATCCTGCTCCCTGGGCGCGACGAACGGCTGCGCGCGTACGTCGAACAAACGGCGCCCGTCCCCGTGCGCGTCGTGTCGAGCCCGCGCACGGCGCTCGGCGCATCCGATCTCGCGGTGCTCGTCGTCGAGAACGTCGACCCGCCGTTGCGCGCGGCCGCGACGCGCGTCCTCACCGAGGACGTCCCCTACGTCGTGCTGGTGCGGCGCGACGTGTGGAGTGCCGGCAGCCCCGCGGTGCACAAGCTGCTCGACGAGGTGCAGCAGGACCCGCGGCGCAAGCTGATCCGCTTCTGGCGAGACCGCGACGAGCTCGAGCAGACGCTGCGGGACGAGGTGTTCACGCTCGACGCCTACGAGCTCGTCGGCCAGTCGGTTGCCGACGGCAGCTTCGTCAAGGTCGGCTCGACCTTCGAGCAACAGTGGGAACTCGAGAACACGGGGTTCTCGGTGTGGGAGAACCGCGCCTTGAAGGAGCTCGCCGTCGAAAACGCCGCAGCCGTGAGCGACCGGATCGAGATTCCGCGGACCGAGCCGGGCGAACGCATCCGCCTCACGGCGTCATTCACGGCGCCGGAAGAGCCGGCGAGCTGCCGCTCGGTGTGGCAGATGGTGCTCGGCGACGGCCGCGTCGCCCTGCCGTGGGCGCCGGGGATGCGGTGCCAGGTCTTGGCCGTCTACTGACCTGTGTCCGCCGGCAGCTCCTTCTTGTCTTCACCGCTTCCCAGCTCGGCCTTCATCTTCGCGAGCTCGTCGTCGACCTGGCCGCCCTGCTGGATCTGCTTGAGCTGGCGGTCGATGTCGTCGTCTGTCGACGTGTAGTCCTGCAGCGTCCCTGCCGCGGTGAGCTCCTCGACCGCCGAGGCGCGCGCCTGCATCTGCTGCGTCTTGTCCTTCGCGCGCTCGACCGCGAGTCCGACGTCGTTCATGTGGTCGCTGATGCCGGTCGCCGCCTCGCCGATCTTGACCTGCGCCTCCGCCGCCGAGTACTGCGCCTTGATCACTTCCTTCTGCGTGCGGAACTGCTCGATCTTCGCCGACAGCGTCTGCTCACCCTCGACGAGCTTCTGCTGCTGCGCCTCGAGCTGCTGGCCCTGCTGCATGATCCCGTCGAGCTGGCCCTGGATCGCGGCCTTGCGCGTCAGCGCCTCGCGCGCGAGGTCCTCGCGGTTCGCCTTGAGTGCGTCGCGCGCCTGCTGGTCGAGCTTGTCGACCTGCTGCTGCATCGACGTGTACTGCAACTCGAGCCGCTTCTTCGCCGTCGCCACGTCCGCGATGCCGCGCTTCACGTTCTGGAGCTGGCGGAGCTGTTCCTCGTAGGAGTAGTCGAGCGTCTCGGTCGGGTTCTCCGCGCGGTCGAGCAGCTTCGAGATCTTCGCCTTGACGATCGTCGTCGCGCGTCCGGTCAGGCCTGGCATGCGGTTCCTCCTACGGGCGGGTTGGCACTAGCCTAGCGCCATGCTGGTCGCGCGAAGCATGGATCACCGGTTCCTCTCGAACGCCTATGTCGTCGGCGACGAGCCCGGCGGAACCGCGGTCTTCGTGGACTCCGGTGCGCCGCTCGAGCCACTTCTGCGGTTCGTCTCGGAGCACGGTCTGACGCCGACGCACGTCCTGCGGACACACGCGCATGCCGACCACGTCGAGCACGAGGACGAGCTCGGGCTGCCCGTCGTCACCGGTTCGCTTTCGACAGGCGGGCTGGAGGTCGAGGCGATCCCGACGCCGGGCCATTCCGGCGACATGGTCTGCTTCGTCGTCGGCGGCGAGCTCGTCTTCTCCGGCGACACGCTCTTCAAGGACTCGATCGGCGGCGGCGACTTCGGCCTCGTGCGTCGCTCGGTGATGGACGTGTACATGGCGATGCCGCACGAGCGGCGCGTCCTGCCGGGGCACACCGACGAGACGACCATCGGCCGCGAGTGGGAGGAGAACCCGTTCGTGCGCGTGTGGCGCGGCGCGGCACCAGAGGGGACGGAGCGCGTGACGGTCGGCGGCCGCGCTGCGACGCTCGTCGTCTGGAGCCCGGACTACGACGGCAAGGGCAAGGCCTGGGTTCGCTACGACGACGGCGAGGACGCGATCGTCGGCGGCTCCCGCGTCGTCCGCTGAGGACATGTCCGGGGTCTGACCCCGGACATGTCCGAAAAGGACAGTAGGGTGGCGCGGTGCGTCTGCTCGTCGCCCGCTGCGAAGTCACCTATACCGGCCGGCTGAACGCCTATCTCCCCGAGTCGACGCGCCTCCTGATGCTGAAGGCCGACGGCTCCGTGCTCGTGCACGCGGACGCCGGCGGCTACAAGCCGCTCAACTGGATGACGCCGCCGACCGTGGTCGAGGAGGGTGACGACGTCATCGTCGTGCGCAAGCGTGCCGGCAAGAGCGAGGACCGCCTCGAGATCCGCCTGCACGAGGTGCTCTCCGACGTCGAGCACGAGATGGGCGAGGCCGCGGCGCTCGAGAAGGACGGCGTCGAGCGTGACCTCCAGGAGGCGCTCGCCGCACGGCCGGACACGCTCGCCGCAGGCTTGCGTCTCGACCGCCGCGAGTGGCCGACCGACCTCGGCCCGGTCGACCTCATGTGCCGCGACGAGGACGGCGGCTGGGTGGCGGTCGAGATCAAGCGCGTCGCGACGATCGACGCCGTCGAGCAGCTCACGCGCTACCTCGACTGCATCCGCGTCGACCGATCCCGCGCTGCGTGCGCAGGGATCCTCGCAGCGACCGAGATCAAGCCGCAGGCGGCCACGCTCGCCGCGTCGCGCGGCATCCGCTGCGTCGAGGTCGACCTCGCGCTCCTCCGCGGCGACCGCGAGCCCGAGCTGACCCTGTTTGCGGCATAGCGCATCCGGGGTAGCCCTTCGGTCAGCGGACCGAAAGGAGAACAATGGAGATCAAATCGCTCAACGACGTGCTCGAGGAGCAGATCGGCGACCTGTACTCCGCCGAGAAGCAGCTCGTGGAGGCGCTGCCGAAGGTCGCGCGCGCCGCCCATTCCGACGAGCTTCGCACGGCGCTCGAGACCCACCTCGAGGAGACACGAGGCCATCTCGAGCGGCTCGAGCAGATCATCGGCGACCTCGGCATGCCGATGCCGACCGAGGAGTGCAAGGCGATGAAGGGCCTGCTCGCAGAAGGGGAGCAGATCGTCGGTGCGACGGGCGATCCCGTCGCGAAGGACGCGGCCCTGATCGCGGCCGCACAGCGCGTCGAGCACTACGAGATCTCGGGCTACGGCACGACGCGCACGCTCGCGCGCGAGCTCGGGCACGACGACGTCGCAAGCCTCCTCGACAAGACCCTCGACGAGGAGAGCCACGCGGACACGCTGCTGACGAAGATCGCGACCGGCGGCATGTTCCGCGGCGGCGTCAACACGGAGGCCGCAAGCCGCAGCTAGGCCACACCGGGGCCGCCGGCCACACCGGCGGCCCCGGTTTTTCCGTCCCGCAAACACGGTACGAGGCGCCTCGTGGGCGCGCCCGAACCGGAAGAGATCTACGAACGCACAAAGGAGGAAGGCGAGCGCCGGCTCCAGCGGCCGTTCCTCGAGCTCGTGACGACGTCGTTCGCGGCGGGGTTCGACATCGCCGCGGGTGTCGCGGTGATGGGCCTCGTCGCGGCCGCGCTCTCGCACCACTTCGGCACTCCCGCCGCGCACGTCGCCGGCTCGATCGGCTTCGGCGTCGGCTTCGTGTTCCTCGTCGTCGGACGCGGCGAGCTCTTCACCGAGAACTTCCTCGTGCCGCTCGCCGGCCTCGAAGGGAAGGGTCGCAGGGCGCGGCTGAAGCTCGCCGAGCTCTGGACGATCTCGCCGGTCTGCAACATCCTCGCCGGCCTCGTCGTCGCGCTCCTGCTCACGATCCACGGCGTGCTGCCGTACGGCACGGGAAAGCCGCTGCTCGAATCTGCGACGCGGCTGCACGGGCACACCGTGCTCCAGCTCTTCGTCAGCGCGGTCTTCGCCGGCGCGCTCATCACCGCGATGACCTGGTTCGTGGAAGGTCAGACCTCGATGGGGATCCGCGTGACCGTCGCGTGGATCGCCGGCATGATCCTCGCGCTCGGCGGCTTCAACCACGTGATCGTCATCTCGGTCGAGCTCATCTACGGCATCCGCTACGGCGCGCACATCCCGTGGGAGTTCGTCCTCGGGAACTTCGGCCTCGCGGCCGCGGGGAACATGCTCGGCGGCATCGGGCTCGTGACGCTCAACCGCTTCACGCAGGCCCGCTCGCGCTGACGACACCGATGAGTTTCGCGGTGTGCCGCGGTCTAAGGTATGACCGCAACCGCACCAGAGGAGCCGAGATGACCAAGACCGTCCTGCTCGTCGGGACCCGCAAGGGCCTCTTCCTGCTGGAGAGCGAAGACCGCCGCAACTGGCGGCTCCGCGGACCGTTCTGCGAGGGGTGGCCTGTGTACCACGCGGTCTTCGACCCGGCCGGCGGCGCGATCTACGCAGCTGCTGCGAGCGAATGGCACGGCGCGGCCGTGTGGCGGAGCGCAGACCTCGGAGAGACGTGGACGCACTCGTCGGCCGGCATCGCCTACGAGGACGGACGGCGGCTGTCGAAGGTGTCGAACCTCGCCGTTGGTCACGGGCGCGTGCTCGTCGGCGTCGAGGCGCCCGGCGTGTTCGAGAGCACCGACGCTGGGGAGACGTGGTCCCTGAAGACGACGCTCGCGGGCCAGCCGGGTAGCGAGGTCTGGGACGACCCCAAGAACCAACCGCCCGGTCATCTCGGCATCTCCGCGGTCATCGCGGACAACGCGTCGAAGGACCACTGGTGGGCGATCGTGCAGGGCATCGGCCTATACGAGACGATTGACGACGGCGCGACGTGGACGCCGCGCAACCGCGGCCTGCGCGCCGACTGGCCGCGCGAGCACGAGGAGGTCGGCTTCTGCGTGCACAAGGTCGCGCTGACCTCCGACCCGTCGCGGATGTTCCAGCAGAACCACGTCGGCATGCATCGCACCGACGACGGCGGCCGCACGTGGACCGAGATCACCGAAGGGCTGCCGACCGAGTTCGGCTTCGCCGCCGTCGCGCACCCGCACGACCGCGACACGTTCCACGTCATCCCGCTCGACCCGGGTCACGGCCGCACGATGCCCGACGGGAAGGCGTGCGTCTGGCGGACCGAGGACGCGGGCGCGACGTGGCGGCGCTCCGACCGCGGGCTCCCGCAGGCCGATGCATGGCTCGGCGTGCTCCGCGAAGGGATGGCGGGCGACGGCTACGACGAGCCCGGGTACTACTTCGGCACGAGCACGGGCCAGGTGTTCGCGAGCGCGGACGACGCCGCATCGTGGACGGAGATCGCCTCGTACCTGCCGGCGATCTCATCGGTCGAGGTCGCAACGGTCGAGTGATGGCGCAGCTGCGCCTCCCACCCACGCTGCCGCCGCTCTTCCCGGAGCTGCCGCGGCGGCTCCAGGTGGACGCATCGACGGTCGCGGGCGCGATCGGCGAGCTCGATGCGCGCTGGCCCGGGCTCCGCGACCGCCTGTGCGAACACGGCCCGACACTCCGGCCGCACATCAACGTGTACGTCGACGGCCGCCGCGCAGACCTCGACACGCCGATCGACGCCGCGTCGCGCGTCGACGTGATCGCCGCGATCAGCGGCGGTTGACGCGGTCCCCGCGTAGCTACACTGGGCCTTCCGCGGGGCTATAGCTCAGTTGGGAGAGCGCCTGGATCGCACCCAGGAGGTCGGCGGTTCGAGTCCGCCTAGCTCCACTCCGCGCGGCGCTACGCGTTCCACGGCCGCAGGCCGCCGTCTTCGCCCCAGCTCGGGAGCGGCGGTTGCAGCGGCTCGTCGATCCACAGGAACCGGCCGTTCACGTCGCTCTCGACGATGCGCAACAGCAGGTCGGCGGCTTTCTGCGGCGGGTCGCCGCCGGTCTCCGCGACCCAGTCGACCCACTGACGGAGACCCTCGCCCTCCGGCCCGAGTGCAAGCGCTTGCTCGCGGATGTCCGCCCACATGTCCGTCTTCACGTCGCCCGGGTGCATGACGTTCGCCGTCACGCCCGTGCCCTCCAATTCGGAGGCGAGGTGACGCGTCAGCTGGTTGAGCGCGACCTTCGCCGTCGCGTATGCGCTCCCGAGCGGACCCGGCGGATGGAGCGACGCTGCCGAGGACACGTTCACGATGCGTCCCCACCCTGCGTCGACCATGCCGCCCGCGAAGGCGCGGCACGTGAGGTACGGACCGATCGCGTCGACGCGGATCGTCTCGACCCACGCCGACGGGTCGGAGCGCAGAAGCGGTTCGATCGGCCCGAACACACCCGCTGCGTTGACGAGGATCTGCGGCGTTCCGAGCTCGGACTCGATTGCCTCCTTCACACGCGCGACCGAATCCGCATCGCCCACGTCGGCCGCGAAGCGCGACGCGCTTCGTCCCACGACCGCGACCGTCGCGCCGGCGCGTTCGAGCGCGTCCACGAACACCGCGCCGATGCCGCGCGTCCCGCCCGTGACGACGGCGACCCTGCCGGCGAGCGTCACACCTTGACCCGGCGGAAGCCGCCGTCGACGCAGAGGATCTCGCCGGTCACGAAGCTCGCCGCGTCCGAGAGCAGGAAGACGATCGCCGCGGCGATCTCCTCCGGCGTTCCGAGCCGCTTCACCGCGTGCGCGTTCTCCGCGACCTGTCGGTTGATGACGCCGCTCGCGAGGCCACCCGACAGGATCGGCGTCTCGACCATCCCAGGCGCGACGGCGTTCACGCGCACGCCGTGCGGCGCCCACTCGACGGCGAGCGTTTGCGTCAACCCGCCGACACCGCACTTGCTGACGATGTACGGCAGCCGTTGCGGGAAGCCGAAGAACATCGAGATCGACGCGAGGTTCACGATCGCTCCGCGACCGCGCTCGACCATGTGCCGGCCGGCGGCCTGGCAGAACGAGAACGTGCCGCCGAGGTTGATCGCGAGGAGGCGGCTCCAGTCGGCGAACGAGAGCTCGAGCGCGGGTGCGTGGATCTGGATCCCCGCCGAGTTGACGAGGAGCTCCGGCGGGCCGAGGTCGCGCGCAACGGCCGCGACGGTCTCGCCGACGGCGGCATGGTCGGCGACGTCACAGCCGTAGCCTGTCGCGCCGCGGTCGCGGAGCGCCGCCGGGATCTCGGAGAGGTCGACCGCGGCAAGCGCGAGGTCGGGCTCGGCGTCGAGCAGCGCGTTCGCGGTCGCAAGCCCGATGCCGCTTGCGGCACCTGTCACGATCGCGACGCGGCTCACGTCCCGAGCCTACGGTTGTCTCTCGGAACCTGTCAAGAACGGGGTAGAAACGTTTCCGGTACCGATTGACACTCGATCTGCAGGTTGACAAGATGCTGCGACCGAGTCATCGAGCCTGCGTGCGCGCACCGGGCGGTGGGCGCACCGGACAGCGGAGGGAGAAACAGCATGAGGAGATCGCACCAGACGGCAGGCACCGGCCGGCCTCGCCTGTTCGTGACGGCGGCCGCGCTCGCGGTGCTCGCGGCGCTCGCCGTCACGGTCGTCGGCGCGGGTGCCGCCCGCAACGGCGACCAGTACACGTTGAAGCTCAAGTCGGGGAAGACGTTCTCGCTCGCGAGTTCGATCCGCGCGAAGATCGCCGCGCACAAGCCGCTCAACTACGTCTTCTCGTACGGCTCGTGCTCGATCCAGGGCTTCTCGCAGCAGTACCAGGCCGGGTACGACGCGTCGATTCCGGCGGCGAGCAAGATCTATCCGATCAACGGCAAGCGGCTCTGCCCGCCCCAGACGCAGCAGGACGTCAACACGCAGATCAACCAGATCCAGGCGCTCCTGAACACGAACCAGGTCGACTGCCTCTCGATCGAGCCGCAGGGGAGCACGAGCATGGCTCCGCTCGTCGCGCAGACGCTCGCGAAGGGCATCCCGACGTTCACGGTCGGTCTGTCGACGTTCGGTGACGAGCTGACGAACTTCACGCAGGTGCCGAACAAGGAAGGCCATACCGCGGCCGCGACCGTCCTCAGCTACATGAAGGCGAACAACCTGCACTTCACGACCTTCGCGGTCTCCGGCGGCGACCCGACGCAGTACTGGGCGCAGCAGCGGGCACTCGGCTTCCGTCAGGGGATTCAGGCGGCGATCCCGGGCGCGAAGTTCGTGACGACCGAGAAGAACATGCTGAACACGACGTACGACCCGGGTAAGACCTACGACGCGTTCAAGGCGTTCCTCTCGGGCGCCGGCAAGAACGTCCAGGTGATCGAAAACGTCGACATCGGCGCGGGCTTCGCCGCCCAGGCGATCAAGGACGCGGGCCTGCAGGGCAAGGCCTTCAGCGTCGGCTGGAACGTGATCCCGAACGAGATCGCAGCGATCAAGAACGGCACGCAGATCGCGCTGTTCGACCAGGACTGGCCGCAGCAGGCAGCGTTCGGCGCGTTCGCGTGCGCCGAGTTCGCGAAGTCGGGCAAGGTCCTGCCGAACACGCAGCACCTCACGGTCGTCACGAAGGCGAACCTCAGCACCGCGCTGTCGGCGCTGAACAACTTCAAGCACTACGCACTCCAGGGGCTGCCTGGCTAGGACTCGCCGCTGACGGGACGGGCGGCTGACCGCCGTCCGTCCCGTCGGCTCTGAACCATGGCTCAGGTTTCGAACGCAACACCCGCCGCTCCCGCCGTGCCGGGCTCCCGGTACAGCTGGGCCCGCACCACGCTCGCGCGCCTCGGCGGCGTCACGCTCGCCGTCATCGCGGTCGGCGCGTACTTCAGCATCCGCACCAACGGGCAGATGCTCGTCGGCAGCAACCTGCTCGGAATCCTGCGTGGTCTCAGCTCGATCGCGATCATGGGCTTCGGCCTGACGGTCGTGATCATCGCGGGCGAGATCGACCTCTCGTTCGCGGCGGTGTACGGACTGTCGACGAACATCGTCGCGGTGCTCTGGGTCACACACGGGTGGCCCGTGTACGTCGCGATCCTGATCGCGTTTCTCGCGGCCGTCGCGGTCGGCGTCTTCAACGCGTTCTTCACCGCCGTCGTCAAGATCCCGTCGTTCATCGCGACGCTCGGCTCGAGCACGCTCGTCTTCGGGCTGACCCTCTACATCGGGCAGACGCAGAACATCAGCTACCAGTACCCGCCGATCGGCAAGACGGTCAGCCACGGGAGCACGAGCTTCTTCCACGACCTCGGCGCGGCCTCGCTGCCGGGCGGCTTCCCGGAAGAAGGCATCTGGGCGATCGGCGCGCTCCTCCTCTTCAGCTTCCTGCTCGCGCGCACGCTGTTCGGCTTCCGGCTGAAGGCGATCGGGGGCAGCCGCGCGGCGGCGGCGGTGGTGCGCCTGCCCGTGACGCGCTACATCTTCCTCGCGTTCATCATCGGCGCGTGCATGGCGTGCCTCGCCGGCATCCTCGACCTGTCGTTCGTCGGGTCGGCGAGCCCGGACGACGGCCAGGCCGACCTCTTCCCCGTGTTCGCCGCGGTCATCATCGGCGGCGCGAGCCTCGCGGGCGGCAAGGGCAGCGCGATCGGCACCGTCGGCGGCGCACTCCTCCTCGCCGTGCTCGCGAACGGCTTCGCGCTGATCGCGTCGGGTCCGTTCGCCTCGCAGATCCTCCTCGGCACGGTCACGGTCGGCGCGGTGGTCATCGACCGGTTCACGAGCAAGCGCTCGACGGCATGAGCACCGACGTCGCAGGCGTCCGGATCACGGGCCTGCGCAAGCGCTACGGCGACACCGTCGCGCTCGCCGGCCTCGACCTCGTCGCGCGGCCCGGCGAGATCCTCGGCATCGCAGGACCGAACGGCGCCGGCAAGAGCACGATGGTGAAGATCCTCGCCGGCGAGGTGCGCTGGGACGAGGGCGAGATCCTCGTCGACGGCGAGCCGTGGTCGAGCGACTTCGGCTCCGACCGCGTCGCCGTCGTCCACCAGGAGACGCTGCTCTTCCCGAATCTGACCGTCGGCGAGAACGTCGTGGCCGGCTGGGAGAACGACGGCTGGCGCTGGCCGCGTGCGGGGGACGAGCACCATGCGCTGTTCGACGAGCTCGGGATCCTGCGGCTGCGCAACGTGCCGCTCGGCGAGCTCGGGCTCGCGGTGCAGCAGCGAACGGAGATGGCGCGCGCGCTCGTCCGCGACGCGCGCGTGATGCTCTTCGACGAGCCGAACTCCGCGCTCACGCCCGACGAGTCGCGCGAGTTCTTCCGGCTCGCGCACCAGCTCGCGGACGCGGGCCGCGTGGTCATGCTGATCTCGCACCGTTTGCAAGAGCTCGCGACGCATTCCGACCGCGTCGCCGTGATCATGGACGGCCGCTGCGTCCGCGTGATCGAGGGCGCGGACAAGACCGCGGAGACGATTGCCGAGACGCTCGTGCGTGGGCTCGGCACCTCGGCCGCGGCGGATGCGGAACCGGTCGTACGGAACGGGCGCACCATCGGCGAGTCGACGCTCGAGCTCGTGCGCGTCACGGACACGCGCCGCCTGTTTCGCGACCTCGACTTCAGCGTGCCGAAGGGTCACGTGACCGCGTTGATCGGCGTCGAAGGCTCCGGCGGCCGCGAGATCCTGCGTGCGTGCGCCGGACTGCGGCGAGTGCACGGCACGGTCCGCGTGAACGGCCGGGCTGTGCGGCAGGCGCAGCTCGGCTCGTACGTGAGCTACGTCGCCGCCGACCGCGCGTCGAGCCTCTTCTCCAACCTGAGCGTCGGCGAGAACCTCGTCATTCGCCTCGACCGCGAGATCTCGCGAGGCGCGCTCGGATTGCGCACGCGGCGGATGGCGTCACTCGCGGAGGAGCTGCGGCGCGAGTTCCACGTCAAGTCGGACGGGATCGACATCGGGATCCGCTCGCTTTCCGGCGGAAACCAACAGAAGGTCGCGATCGCCGCGGCCGTCGGCGCGAAGCCCGCCGTGCTCGCACTCGAGGAGCCGACGCGCGGCGTCGACATCTCGAGCAAGGCGGAGATCTACGAGATCCTGCGGCGGTTCGTCGCCGACGGCGGTGCCGTCGTCCTCTTCTGCACGGAGATCCCCGAGGTGTACGAGGTCGCAGACCAGCTGCACGTCGTCTACGACGGCCGGCTCTCGCAGCCGCTCGCCGTCGCGGACTTCGCCGACATGGAGGCGTTGGCGAAAGCCGTGGCGAGCCTCGAGACGCACGGCTCGGTCGCACCGGCGGCATGACGGATTTCAGCGGCCGCCGCGCCGTCGTCACCGGAGCCGCGGGCGGGATCGGCCGCGCGACGGCGGAGCTCCTGCTCGAGCGCGGCGCGGAAGTCGTCGCCTGCGACGTCGCCGAGGTCGCGCTCCCGGGCGCCGAGACCGTCGTTGCCGACCTCTCGCACGCGGAGGGCAGAGCGGCGCTCGTCGCGGCGGCCGGCGAGTGCGACCACCTCGCGATCACGCACGGCATCGTCCGTCCGAAGCCGATCGCGGACACGACGGAGGCGGACTGGGACGCGATCATGGACGTCAACGCGAAGTCGATCTACTTCCTCTGCCAGGCGTTCGCGTCGCTCCTGCGCGACGGTGGGTCGATCGTCGCGCTCTCGTCGGTCTCCGCGCGGAACGCCGCGTCGCAGGAACAGTCGGTCTACTGCGCGTCGAAGGCAGCCGTCAGCTCGATCGTGCGCTCGTTCGCGTACGCCTACGCGAAGCGCGGGATCCGGGTCAACTCCGTACTACCCGGGATCGTGGACACGCCGATGCAGGACCGCTTCCTCGCCGCCGC
>JAFAHG010000280.1 GCA_019237315.1 Actinomycetota bacterium | reverse complement strand
CGCCTCGCCGGACTCGCGCGTGCGGCGCTCCGCCTCGGCGTCCATCCACGCGAGCATGAGCACACGCCCGCTCTCCGCGTCCTGCACGATTGCCGGCCGCAACGACTCAGGCTGCGTCACGAATCGGCACCCCCATCGCTCGCAGCTCGCCGCGCAACGACGTCAGCCGCTCCGGATCCTCGTGCAGGATCGAGGCGAGCAGCGCCGCCTGCGCCACGCGCAGCGCATCCGCCACGTGAGCCGCGGAGCCTGCGCCGCCGGATGCGATGACGGGAATCGACACCGCCTGGGCGACGGCCGCGGTGATTTCCAAGTCGTATCCTTCGCGGGTTCCGTCCGCGTCGATCGACGTGAGCAGGATCTCCCCCGCGCCGCGCTCCTCGGCCTCGTGCGCCCACTCGACCGTCTCGCGCGGCGTCTCCGTCGTGCCGGCGCGCGTCTTCACCCGCCCACCTTCGGTGTCGATCGCGACGACGACGGCCTGCGAGCCGAAGCGCTCCGCGAGATCCGTGATCAGCGAAGGACTCGCGAGCGCAGCCGAGTTGATCGAGACCTTGTCGGCGCCTGCCGACACGAGCGTGTCCGCATCGTCGACCGACCGGATGCCGCCCCCGACCGTGAACGGAATCGCGAGCTGCTCGGCGACGCGCCTCACCACACCGACGAGCGTGTCTCGTTCCTCGAGCGTCGCCTTGACGTCGAGGAACACGAGCTCGTCGGCACCGCGGTCGGAGTACGCGGCTCCGAGCTCGACGGGATCGCCCACGTCGCGCAGCCCCTGGAACTTGACGCCCTTGACGACGCGCCCCGCGGCCACGTCCAGGCACGGGATCAGGCGCGGGAGAGGGATCGCTCTCTCACCTCCCGCAGCACGCCGTCGAGATAGCGCGCACCGGCGGCGCCGCTCTTCTCGGGGTGGAACTGCACGCCGAGGAACGAACCGGAGCGCGCCTCCGCGACGATCCCCTCCGACCACGCCGTCGCGCACGGCGTCTCGACCGCATACGAGTGCGCGAAGTAGTAGGCGGTTCCGTCGACGTCGGCCCAGCCGATGCGCGGAACGCGCTCGGCGCGCAGGCGCACCGACCGGCCGGGGAGGAGCCCGAGGCCTTCGACCCCTCCGTCCTCCTCCGACGACTCGACCGCGAGCTGCAGCCCGAGGCAGATGCCGAGCACCGGGCGGTCGTCGGCCACACGCGCGCGCAGCACCTCGTCGATGCCCTGCGCGCGAAGCTCCGCCATCGCCGACCGCGCGGAGCCGACGCCGGGCAGCACTGCGAGATCCGCACCCGCGACGTCGTCGACCATCTCCGCACCGAGACGGCGCAACGCGATCTCGACGGAGCGGATGTTTCCCGCACGGTAGTCGCAGACTGCGACCTTCACAGGACACCTTTCGTCGACGGGATGCCGGCCGACTCGGCGCGCACCGCCACACGCAGCGCGCGACCCACAGCCTTGTACGCCGCCTCGGCGGTGTGATGCGGGTCGCGCCCCGTCGCCTCGATGTGGATTGCCATCCGCGCCGCCTGCGCGAGCGACGTGAAGAAGTGGCTCGCCATCCCCGGCTCCGTCTCGAACGAGAGCTCCGCAAAGGGGCGGCCGCCGAGATCGACCGCGGCGCGCGCGAGCGCGTCGTCCATCGGGACGACGGCGTCGCCGTAGCGCGCGATCCCGCGGCGGTCGCCGAGTGCGCGGTCGAGCGCTTCGCCGAACGCGAGCGCCGTATCCTCGACGGTGTGGTGGTCGCCGGTCTCGAGGTCTCCGACGCCCTCGACGACGAGGTCGAGTCCCGCGTGGAACGCGAGCTGCTCGAGGAAGTGGTCGTAGATGCCTGCGCCTGTCTGGACGGAAACGCATGATGCACCGTCGAGTCCGAGGCGAACGGCGATCCGCGTCTCCGCCGTCGCCCGGAGGTGGCGCACCGATCGCCCTGCGCGCGAGGCGACCGGCGAGGGCCGGTCGAGAACGCGCGCAAGGGTCTCGACCACGTAGTCGTCGTCGACCGCGTCGCGCACCGTGATACGGATGCCGTCGTCGTAGGCGCGCACGACGACGCCCTGTCGGAGCAGCCGCTCCGCGAGCTCCCGGCCGTTCTCGACCGGGACGAAGAGGAAGTTCGCGTGCGACTGGAGCGGCCGAAGTCCGAGAGCGCGCAGCGACGACGCAAGCCGCTCACGCTCCTCGACGACCGGTTGCACGTCGGGCGGCGACGCCAGGGCGGCGACGGCGAGCGCCGCCGATAGCGACGTGACGGGCGCAGGTGCCTGCCGCGCGTTCAACTCCGCCGCGAGCTCGCGCGACGCGAGCGCGTACCCGACGCGCGCACCCGCCAGCGCAAACGCCTTCGAGAACGTCCGCAGCACCATCACGTCGCCATCCTCGATCAGCGGCACGCACGTCTCGCCGCAGTACTCGTAGTACGCCTCGTCGATCACGAGCGGCCGCGCGTCCGGCACGCCGGGCAGCTCGCCGAGTGGCGAGTTCGGGCGGCACGTGAACGTGAGAACGGGCGCATCGTCGCCGACCTCCGCGCCCGCGAGGAGCGTCGCGATGCGGTAGAGAGGGTACGTCCGCGACGGCTCGATCGCGATCCGGTCACCCGGCCCCGCAAACGCGCGCGCACACAAGAGGATCAGGTCGTCGGCGCCGAGCCCGAGCACGACATTCTCCGGCGCGACGCCGTTGTAGTCGGCGATCGCGCGGTGCAGCTCCTTGTACCCCCCGGGCGGATAGTTGTTGATCCCCGCGAGCGCGCGCGCGATCGCCCCCGGCCGGGACGACGGGAGCGGCAGCGGCGATGTGTTCTGGTCGTAGCGCACGACCTGCGAGACGTCGATGCCCGCGAGCTGCGCGACCTCGTCGCTCGGCGTGGCCCACGTGTACGCCGTGAACTCGGGCGAGAGCGCTCTCATCGGCGCACCGCCTCCGCGTGCGCGGGCATTCCCTCGGCCGCGGCCAGCGCCTCGACGGTCGGACGGATCCGGGCGAGCCCGTCCTCGGTGAGCCGCTGCGTCGTGATCGGCTTGAGGAACGTCTCGATCCCGAGGCCGCCGACCGACCGCGCCCAGCCCCCGGTCGGAAGCACGTGGTTGCCGCCGGTTGCGTAGTCCCCCGCCGGCACCGGCGACCAGCGCCCGACGAAGACCGCGCCCGCGTTCCGCACCTCGGCGGCCCGCGCCTCCGACGAGCCGAGCAGCACGAGATGCTCCGGCGCGATCTCCTCGGCCTCTTCCAGCGTCTCGACGACGCGGCAGACGGCGTCGGACCCGTGCTCGCCCTGCGCAGCGAGCTCGAGCTCGACGAGGCGCCGGTCGACGTCGTCGTCGACGACGACGACGACCTCCGACGGGCCGCCCGGAAGGTCGATCGGCACATCGCGCGAGACTTCGAGCTTCGCCTCGTTCACGTAGGCATTCCCGGGTCCGACGATCTTGTCGACGCGTCGCACGTACGCAAGCCACCCGATCGCCTGCGGGCCGCCGAGCGCCCACACCTCGTCGATGCCGAGCAGCTCGGCCGCGGCGGCGACGAGCCCCGCCCCCGCCGGCGGCGTGCACACGACGACGTTCTTCACGCCCGCCGCCTGCGCGGGGACCGCACACATGACGAGCGTCGAGACGAGATTCCGCGGTACGTAGACACCGACCGTTTCGAGCGGAACCCAGCGCCGGTCGAGGAGCACACCCGGCTCGACCTCGAGCGAGACGTCCTGCGGACGCTGCGCTTCGTGCCAGCGGCGCACGCGGTCCGCGAGGGCAAGCACCGCGTCACGCGGCAGCACCGACGTGTCCGCCACGGCGCGGGCCGGCTCGACGCCGTCGAGCTTCAACGCCCATTCGCGGACCGCGCCCTCACCGCGCTCGCGCACGTCGGAGACGATGCTCACCGCAGCATCCGCTCCACGGGCACGACGAGGATCGAGAAGGCCCCGACGGACTCGAGCTCGGGCAGCAGGCGCCAGACGTCAGTCGCGGGAACGAGTGCGTGCACCGCGACCATCCCGGGCTCCGCGAGCGGGATGACGCTCGGCGAGCGTGAGCCGATCACCGCGCAGATCTCGTCGAGCCGCGCTTCCGGCGCATCCAGCATCAGGTAGCGGTGCGCGCGCGCTTCCACCACGGCGCGCAGCATCGAGACGAGCTGCGACGTCTCCGCCCCCGGATGTCCGATCAGGGCGGCCTGCGACTTGAAGATCGTGGCGATCGACCGCAGTCCGTTCGTACGCAGCGTGCTTCCCGACGAAACCAGGTCGACGATCGCGTCCGCGAGACCGAGCCGCGGCGCGATCTCGACCGACCCGGTCACGTCCACGAGCTCGACGTCGACGGGCAAGAGCTCGCGCGTGATGCGCGGGAAGACGGTGGCGACGGACGCACCGGCAAGATCCTCGACGCGTTCGTAGTCGGACTCCTCAGGCACCGCGACGTCGACGCGGCACGAGCCGAACCCCAGCTCGAGCAGCTCCTCGACGCGCGCCCCGCGCTCGCGCACCAGATCCTGGCCGGTGATGCCGCAATCGACGACGCCGTCCTGCACGTACTCGGGGATGTCGGCGGCGCGCACGAGGAGTACGTCGACGGGCGCGTTGCGGCACGGGAAGGCGAGCGCGCGCTCGCCCGGCTCCTCGGGACCGAGACCCGCGTCTTCGAGCAGCGA
>JAFAHG010000093.1 GCA_019237315.1 Actinomycetota bacterium | reverse complement strand
GATGTGCGCGAGCGCGGGAAAGAGGCGGACCCAGCTCGCGGCAAGGCCGATCGTGAGCGCGCCGCCGGCGACGACCGCCGTGACCGCTCCGACGAGCGCCGCCGCGACGCCGGACTCGAACGCGCCGAGCTCGTTCGACGCGCTGATAAAGACCATCTCGACTGCGAGGACGCGGCCGCGGAGTGCGTCGGGTGTCGCGACCGCGACGGTCGTGCCGCGGATGTTCATGCTGATCATGTCGACGAAGCCGCTCACCGCGAGCGCGGCGAGCGACAGCGGCAGCGAACGGGAGATGCCGAAGACGACCATGCTGACGCCGAAGGCCCCGACGACGAGGAGCAGCGTGCGTCCGGCGTGGCGTTGCAGCGGCTTCCTCGTCAGCCAGACCCCGGCGGCGACCGCGCCGACCGCGGGCGCGCTGCGAAGCGCGCCGAGCCCGAGCGGCCCGGTGTGGAGGATCGAGCGCGCGAAGACGGGCGCGAGCGCGATCGCGCCGCCGAAGAGGACTGCGAAGAGATCGAGCGAGATCGCGCCGAGCAGCATCGGCGTGCGGCGGATGAAGTGGATGCCGGCGAGCACGCTGTTCCAGCCGAGCGGCTCCACCTCGCGGACCTCGATCGGCGGTATGCGCATCGCGATCGCGCAGGCAAACGCGAGCACGAAGAGTGCGGCCGCGGTCGCGTAGACCGCGTCGGGGCTCGCGGCGAAGATCAAGCCGCCGAGCGCCGGCCCCGCGACCGTCGCGACCTGGAACGAGATCGATCGCAGCGCCATCGCGCTCGGGAGGATCTCCATCGGCACGAGCACGGGCGGGAGCGCGCGGAGCGCCGGCCAGCCGATCGACGCGCTGACGCCCGTCGCCGCCGCGAGCGCGAGGAAGGGCCAGAGGCGGTGCGCTCCGGTGAGCGTGACGACGAGGAGCAGCACGACGATCGCCGTGTCCAGCACGATCGACACGGCGATCACTCGCTTGCGCGACACGCGGTCCGAGAGTTGTCCGGCCGGAAGTGCCAGGAGCGGCAGCGGCACGAACTCCATCAGGCCGATGAGGCCCAGGTCGAACGGGTTCTTGTGGATCGCGTAGACCTGCCACCCGACGGCGACGGCGATCATCTGCGCGCCCGTGCCGGTGAGGAGCGTCGTCACCCACAGGAGTGCGTAGTCCCTGCGACGCAGCGCAGGCGGAAGTCGGTCGCGCCAGCTCATGCGCCCATCGTGCCCGGCGCGGGCCGCGTGAAGAGCCGGTTACTGCTCGGCGAGGATGCGATACAGCGCGCGTCGCGTTTCCGCGAGAAGCTCGGCGGCTTCCTTGCGCTGCGACTCGTTGCCGGCGTGCGTCACCTGGCGCGTCGCCATGCCGACCTGCATCGCGAGCCGCATCAGCTCACGCACGTCGTCGGGCACGCCGGCGCTCGCCTGCTCCCACGGCGCGTCGCCGAGGTGCTCGCGGTTCTCGTCGAGGTGCGTGCGGCCGGCGTCGGTGAGCTCGTAGACGTTGCCGCCGTCCCGCTGCTCGGCGCGGATGAGGCCCTCGTCGGCGAGGAGCTGGAGCGCGGGGTAGACCGAGCCGGGGCTCGGGCGCCATGCGCCGCCGCTGCGCGACTCGAGCTCCTGCATGAGCTGGTAGCCGTTGCGCGGCTCCTCGGCGAGGAGGAGGAGGATCGCCGCGCGGACGTTGCCGCGCCGCATCCGCCGGGCGCGCCCGAACGCGAAGTCCCCGGGGCCGGGGAAGCCGGGGCCGAAAGGCCCAGCGCCGTGACCGTGCATCGGGCCCATGCGCCAGTAGTACAGCCGATCGCGTCTGTGCATGTCGAGATATGTATCCGATATATCGGTATCTGTCAAGACCGGATGGGCAGCAATCGGCACGAAGTCGGCACGGTCCCGTCACAGACGCGTGCGCGTTCACGCGGTACCGTCGGTTGCAGAGGGCGGCGGGTGCTTCCCCACCCAAGGGCGGGGTTGTCGCGCGCGCGTGCGCGCGCGCACGCGTGGACCTCGATGGGGCGCGGAGTCGCTCCTGTCGCGGACTTCGCGCGCGGCGGGGACGAACCGCCGGGGGCAAACCACCGCCGACCCCCGCGTATCCTGATCGCGTGCAGGTCACGCTCCCCGACGGCAAGGCACTCGAGCTCCCGGACGGTGCGACCGGCCTCGACGCCGCGCGCGCGATCGGCCCGAAGCTCGCGGAGCAGGCCGTCCTCGTCCGCGCGGACGGCCGCGTCCAGGACCTGCGCCTCCCGCTCGCCGACGGCGAGCCGATCCAGATCCTGACGACGCGCGACAAGGACGACCCCGACGCGCTCTACGTCCTCCGCCACTCGAGCGCGCACCTGCTCGCCGAGGCCGTCCGCCGCCTCTACCCGGGCGTCAAGGTCGCGATCGGCCCGCCGATCGAGAACGGCTTCTACTACGACTTCGACTTCCCCGAACCGATCACGGAAGCCGACCTCGAGAAGATCGAGGCCGAGGTGAAGCGCGAGATCTCCGACGGGCGCGAATGGTCGCGCGAGGAGATCTCCCGCGACGACGCGCGTACGCGTTTCGAGGCCGAGCAGGAGCCGTACAAGGTCGAGCTCGTCGACACCGCGCAGGGCGACATCAGCCTCTACACGCAGGGCGACTTCACGGACCTCTGCCGCGGGCCCCACCTCCAGAACGCGAAGCCGATCAAGGCGTTCAAGCTGACGGGCCTCGCCGGTGCGTATTGGCGCGGCGACGAGCACAACAAGCAGCTCACCCGCATCTACGGCACGGCGTTCTACACCCAGGACGATCTCGACGCGTACCTCGCGCGGCTTGAGGAAGCGCGCCGCCGCGACCACCGCCGGCTCGGTGTGCAACTCGACCTCTTCCACCTCTCGGAACATTCGCCGGGTTCGCCGTTCTGGCACCCGAAGGGAATGGTGATCTGGAACACGCTCGAGGAGCTGCGCAAGCGCGAGAACCGCAGGCGCGGCTACGTCGAGGTGAAGACGCCTCTGCTCTACGACGAACAGACCTACGAGACGTCGGGCCACCTCGCGAACTACGAGGACAACATCTTCTGGGTGCAGAGCCACGAGCAGCACGACCGCCGCTTCGCGCTCAAGCCGATGAACTGCCCCGGGCACATGATCCTCTTCGGCTCGCAACTCCGCTCCTACCGCGAGCTGCCGTTCCGGTTTGCCGAGTCGTCCACGCTGCACCGCGACGAGATCACCGGCGCGCTGCACGGCCTGCTTCGCGTGAAGCACATCACCCAGGACGACGCGCACATCTTCTGCTCGCGCGAGCAGATCGAGGAGGAGATCTTCGGCTGCCTCGACTTTGCGTACTACCTCTACGAGCTATTCGACCTCGAGGCGCGCTTCGAGTTGTCGACGCGACCCGAGAAACGCGTCGGCACGGACGAGGAATGGGACTTCACCGAAGGCGCGCTTCGCTCGGCGCTCGAGCGGCGGGGCATCGAGTATGTCGTGAACGAAGGCGACGGCGCCTTCTACGGGCCGAAGATCGACCTGCACATGACCGACGTCCTCGGCCGCTCGTGGCAGATGGGGACGATCCAGCTCGACGCGCAGATGCCGCAGCGGTTCGGGCTCACGTTCATGGGCGCGGACAACGAGGAGCATGTCCCGTACGTGATCCACCGCGCGCTCCTCGGCAGTCTCGAGCGCTTCATCGGCATCCTCACCGAGCACTACGGCGGGGCGTTCCCCTTCTGGATCGCGCCCGTCCAGGTCCGGATCCTCCCGGTCGGAGAGGACCACCGCGAGGCGGCGCACGACCTGGCTGCGCGCCTTGTTCCGTACCGCGTCGAGGTGGACGACTCCGCCGAGACCGTCGGGAAGCGGATCCGCAACTCCGAGATCGAGAAGATTCCGTTCACGGTCGTCTACGGCGACGCGGAGAGCGACGACTCTCTCGCCGTCCGGGAGCGGGGCGGGGGGCAGTCCAACCCGTCGCTCTCGGAATTTCGCGACCGCCTTGCTACTCTTCTCCCCTGGCAAGCAGGGGCGGAACCGTCTCTCACCTCCTGACCACCGGTCTCGGAGGTTCAACCGAAGTGGTTGACGACGATTCCTGCCGCTGCCTGTCAGCGGTTTTTTCGTTTCCAAAGGAGGACAACGAGAGCTTGGTGACACGGATTTGAGGCCGCGGCGAGGTTCCTGGGAACCGCCGCGCCGACCGGAACCGCAGACGCGCATCAACGATGCGATTCGCGTCCCGCGGGTGCGCTTGATCGACGAGAACGGAGGACAGCTCGGCGTCAAGCAGACGGACGAGGCCCGCGAGTATGCGTACTCGAAGGGGCTTGATCTCGTCGAGGTGGCCGCCCAGGCCGACCCTCCGGTCGTGCGGGTCATGGACTACGGGAAGTACCGCTACGAGCAGGAACAGAAAGCCAAGGCCGCGCGGAAGAACCAGACTCAGATCCACGTCAAGGAGATCAAGCTCAGACCGAAGATCGGTGTTCACGACTACGAGACCAAGAAGGGCCACGTCGAGCGCTTCCTGAACCAGCGCGCCAAGGTCAAGGTCACGATCATGTTCCGGGGCCGCGAGCGCGAGCATCCGGATCGCGGGCGTGACCTTCTCATGCGGCTCGCGGACGACGTGAAGGAGATCGGGGCGATCGAGTCCCAGCCGCTCCTCGAAGGCCGCAACATGACGATGGTTCTCGGTCCGACAAAGAACGCGGGGATGAAGAGAGATGCCGAAGCAGAAGACAAACTCGGGAGCGAAGAAGAAGTTCAAGGTGACGGCGAGCGGGAAGCTCCTGCGCCGGACCGCGAACCAGAGCCACAACCTCGAGCACAAGCCCGCGAAGCAAAAGCGCGCGTTCAGTAAGGACAAGCCTGTGGCGAGCGGCAACGCGCGCGCCGTGAAGAGACTCCTGGGAAGGGGCTAGAGATGCCGCGCGTCAAGCGAGCCGTCCATGCGCAGAAGAAGCGCCGCAAGGTTCTCGAGGAAGCCAAGGGCTACTGGGGCCTCAAGAGCACGAACTACAAGTACGCGAAGGAGCAGGTCGAGCACTCGCTCGCCTACGCCTACCGCGACCGCAAGAACAAGAAGCGCACGTTCCGGCGGCTCTGGATCATGCGCATCAACGCGGGCGCGCGTGCGCACGGGCTCTCGTACAACCAGTTCATCGCCGGCCTGAAGGCCGCGAACGTCGAGCTCGACCGCAAGGTGCTCGCCGACCTCGCCGTGAGCGATCCGGCCGAGTTCGGCAAGCTTGCCGCGCAGGCGAAGTCAGCGCTCGGCTGATCTCCTCGCGCGACAACGAGAAGCTCAAGCTCGTCCGAAAGCTGCACGAGCGGCGCTGGCGCGACAAGCTCGGGCTGTTCGTGTGCGAAGGCGAGGATCTCGTCGGTGCGGCGACCG
>JAFAHG010000117.1 GCA_019237315.1 Actinomycetota bacterium | reverse complement strand
TCATGCCGCGGGCTTCGCGTCGGGAGGACGGACGTACACGGGCTCGAGACCGTCGGCCGGCCCGAACTCCGCGAACTCGACGAGGAGGGCCGCGGAGGGCACGTGCACGGGGTCGTCGTCGGGCGGGACGTCGGCGCCGGCGGCCTCGAACACGACCCGGTAGCGGACGGCGCCGTCGCCTACGAGGCGCTGCCCGTCCACGGCGAGCTCTTCCGGGCGGGCGACGACCGGCCCGTCGCTGAACACCTCGCCGCGGCGCGCGTCGATCACCGGCCGTCCGCCTGCGAACGCCCGCAGCGTCGACACCCCGGCCGCCGGCACGCCGAGGCCGAGCGCGAGGCCGCGCGCGGTCGCCAGCCCGATCCGGATCCCCGTGAAGCTCCCAGGGCCCGCACCGACGACGATGCCGTCGAGATCGCCGGGACGAAGGCCAGCCCCGCGCACGAGCTCGTCGGCTGCCGCGAGCACGAGACGCGCCTGCGTGCGCGCCTCGCCGACGGTGTCCCCGTCGCGGACGATCGCGCACGTCGCGATCGACGTGGCGGTGTCAAAGGCGAAGATCGTTCTCACTCGCGACCGTGATCCGGCGGTGGGACGCGTCGACGTGCTCCAGTCGCACGGCGGCGACCGGCGGCGGCAGCCACCCGCCGGCGTGCTCGGGCCACTCGACGAACGCAATCGTGCCATCGAAGTACGGCTCGAGGTCGCCCCACTCGGCCTCGTCGAGCGCCCGCACGCGGTAGAGGTCGAGGTGCGCGACGGGCACGGGTGCGTCGTAGCGGTGACCGATCGTGAACGTCGGGCTCGTGACGGCCCCGCCGACGCCGAGCGCGCGGGCCGCGCCGCGGATGAACGTCGTCTTGCCGGCGCCGAGGTCACCGGACACCGTGACGACGTCGCCCGCCCCGAGCTGCGCACCGAGACGGCCGCCGAGCTCGCCGGTCTCGTCCGCGGAGACGGTGACGACCGTCTGCTCCACGCGGGCAGCGTACGCGCGTCAGAAGAGGCCGAGCTGGACCTGAGGCGTCGGCTCCGGCGCCGGCGCGAGCGTCAACGCAGGCGCCGGCGGCACGACCTCGCGCCCGAGCAGCTCGGGCAGCCGCGCGAAGTCGCCCTGCAGCACGTCGAGCATCCGGGGCGTGTAGAGCGCCGCCGCCGGATGGAAAAGCGGGTAGAGCACGACACGAGAGCCGCCGAGCACGACCTCCTGTTCCATGCCGTGCACGCGCGTGATGCCGAGCGGCTTGCCGGAGAGGAGCTTCGTCGCGAAGTTGCCGAGCGTCGCCACCACCTTCGGGCGGATGAGCTCGATCTGGCGGAAGAGGTGCGACTCGCACGCCTCGATCTCCTCCGGCAGCGGGTCGCGGTTCCCCGGCGGGCGGCACTTGAGCACGTTCGCGATGTACACGTCCTCACGGCGCAGGCCGATCCCGGCGAGAAGCTTGCCGAGCAGCTGCCCCGCAGCGCCGACGAAGGGGACGCCCTGCTTGTCCTCGTGGAACCCCGGCGCCTCGCCGACGAACATCAGGTCCGCATCGGGCGATCCCGCGCCGAAGACGACCTGCGTCCGCGACTTCGCGAGCGCGCAGCGCGTGCACGCGGCGACCTCGGCGTGGAGGACGCTCAGCGGGTGCGCGAGCTCAGTGGCCGCAGCCGCAGCTTCCACCGCAGCACCCTCCGCCTCCGCCGCCGAAGCTCGGCTGGGTGGAGGCGCCGTGGGCTGCGAACACGGAGAACTGACGCGAGACCTTCGTCGCCCCGCAGTCGGGGCACGCCGGGGAGACGTCGTCCACGCGGACGAGCTCCTCGAAATGGCTCTCGCAGCTCATGCAGACGTATTCGTAGATCGGCACGGACCTGAACCTACCACAGCCTCGCGGGCATCTTCCGCTTCGGATCGGACGGCATCGGGTACGCTCCGCCTGCCCGGTATCCGTTCGCGGAACTGGAGCGTCGACATGAAGCTCGTCACCACGATCCCCGCCATGCGCGCGGTGCAACGGTCCGGCTCCGTCGGACTCGTGCCGACGATGGGCGCGCTGCACGAGGGACACGCCGCGCTCTTCCGTGCCGCACGCACCGACTGCGACCTCGTCGTCGCGAGCGTGTTCGTGAACGCGCCGCAGTTCGGCGACGGCGCCGACCTCGCGGCCTACCCGCGCGACCTGGAGCGCGACGAGGCGTTCGCCGCGGAGCACGGGGTCGACGTCCTCTTCGCGCCGAGCGCGGAGGAGATGTACCCGCCCCGGTTCGCGACGTGGGTCGATCCCGCAGGCGCGGCGATCGGACTCGAGGGCGAGCACCGTCCCGGACACTTCCGGGCCGTCGCGACGGTCTGCGTGAAGCTCTTCAACCTCGTGCGGCCCGACCGCGCGTACTTCGGGCGCAAGGATGCGCAGCAGGTCGCCGTCGTCAAGCAGGCCGTGCGCGACCTCGACCTGCCGCTCGAGATCGTCGTCGTCCCGACCGTTCGCGACAAGGATGGGCTCGCGCTCTCCTCGCGGAACGCGCGCCTCTCCGCCGCGGAGCGCGAACGCGCGCTCGCGATCCCGCGCGCGCTCGAGACCCGCGACCCTGACCGCGCGCGCGCCGTGCTCGCGGCTGCCGGCGTCGAACCGGATTACGTCGCCGTCGCGGACCTCGACGGCCCCACGCTCGCGATCGCCGCGCGCGTCGGCGAGACGCGGCTGATCGACAACGTCGAGCTGTGAGCACGCGCCCGCGCAACCCCGCTCCCGCGACGCCCGCCCCCGGGAAGCTGCCGCTTCCGGAGCTCGCCGAGATGAAGCGCCGGCACGACCGGATCGTGATGGTGACCGCGTACGACGCGCCTGCGGCACGTCTCGC
>JAFAHG010000300.1 GCA_019237315.1 Actinomycetota bacterium | reverse complement strand
GCTCGATCGGCGTCTCGGTGTTCGGGGCGATCTTCACGAACCGTCTCGGGCATGAGCTCGCGCTGCGCGGTGCGCACGTCGCCGTGCACGGCGGACCGAGCGCGGTCTCGCACATGCCGCCCGCGATCCACGCCGCTTACGTCTCGGCGTACGCGGCGGCGCTGCACCCGGTCTTCATCACAGCGGCCGCGGTGATGGTCGGCGCGTTCGGCCTCTCGTGGTTCCTGCGCGACGTGCCGTTGCGCGAGCGGCCCGCCGAGAGCCTGCACGTGCGCGCGAATCGTGCAGCCGCGTGAGCGTGAGGAAACGCCGGAGGGCGGTGCACCGCCCTCCGGCCGGCTCCTCACGCGGCGGCCGCGACCGGATCCGGCCGCACGACCACCGTGTCCGCGACCGGGAAGATGTCGCTCGCGGGAATCGCTGCGCGCTCCGCGTGCTCGCGGATCTTCTCGGGGCTCGACGCCTCGTAGATGCAGAACGTCCCGAGACCGCCGTCCGCCTCCTGGACGACGTACGACCGGATCCAGCGGATGTCGGCCGGCATCTCCTCGTCACCGACGTGCTTCGAGCGGGCGGCCGCGGCTCCCAGCTCCGCGGGTGTCCGCCAGCCCGATGGCCTGCGGATGACATACAGCTCCATGACTCACCTCCTCTGAAATAGCACGATCGTTCGTACAGGACGACCGGGGAACAATAGCACACGAACGATCGTGCTAAATTGTTGAGGTGGACGACCGCCCGAGCGTGCGTGCCCGACGAAGCCAGGGCGAGCGGAGCCGCGAGGCGATCCTCGCCGAGGCGGCACGGCTGGCGACCGTCGAAGGAATCGACGGTCTCTCGATCGCACGGCTCGCCCAGGCCGTCGGTATGAGCAAGAGCGGGCTCTTCGCCCACTTCGGCTCCAAGGAGCAACTCCAGCTCGCGACGATCGAGAACGCGCAGCGGATCTTCGATGAGCACGTCCTCGCGCCGGCGGAGGCGGCCAGGACTGCGGGCGAGCGGCTGCGGCTGCTGACCGACGGCTACCTGCGGTACGTCGAAGGCGAGTTCTTCCCCGGTGGCTGCTTCTTCGCGTCGGTCCTCTCCGAGGCGGACACCCGACCCGGTCCGGTGCGGGACCGCATCGTCCTCTTCCTCGACGACTGGCTCGGCCGCCTCGACTCCACGATCCGCGAGGCGCAGGCCGAGGGATCGATCGAGGCGGACGAGGACCCGGCCGACCTGACCTTCGAGCTCGAGGCGGCGCTCTACCTCGCGAACGCGCAGTTCGTCGTCTCGCAGAGCAGGGAGGTCACCGAGCGCGCGCGGCGGATCATCGGCCGCCGGCTCGCGCGCGCCTAGGTCGAGTCGAGGTACGCGAGCACCGCGAGCACGCGCAGGTGCGTCTCGTCCGACGGCGGCAGCCGCAGCTTCTGCAGGATCGACGCGACGTGCTTCTCGACCGCGCCGACGGTGAGAACCAGCACATCGGCGATGCCGGCGTTCGAGCGGCCCTCCGCCATCAGCGCGAGCACTTCCTTCTCGCGCGGCGTGAGGGCCGCGAGCCGGTCGTGCCGTCCGACGAAGTGCGCGACCACCTCCGGGTCGAGGGCCGTTCCGCCCGCAGCGACGCGTCGCACCGCCTCGACGAACGCGTCGACGTCCATCACGCGGTCCTTCAGCAGGTAGCCGATGCCGCCGCGGCCGTCGGCGAGGAGCTCGCGCGCGTAGGTGCCCTCGACGTACTGGGACACGATCAGGATCGCGGTATCCGGAACACGCTCGCGCAACTCGAGCGCCGCCCGAAGACCCTCGTCGCGGAACGTCGGCGGCATGCGGATGTCGACGATCGCGATGTCGGGACGTTCGCGCACGACGGCGTGCACGAGCGCGTCGCCGTCGGTCACGGCGTCGACGACCTCGATGTCGTTGTCCCGCAGCAGTCGCGTCAGGCCGTCGCGGAGGAGCGCAAGGTCCTCGGCGATCACCGCACGCACGGCAGCACCGCCTCGACCACCGTCGGGCCGCCGTCGGGACTCGCGATGCGGAGCGTGCCGTCGAGCGCTTCGACGCGCTGGCGCAGTCCGTGCAGCCCGCCCTTGACCTCGGACGCACCGCCGTGTCCGTCGTCGAGGACGCGCACGACGACTGCGTCGCCGCGTTCGTGCACGTCGATGTCGATGCGCGACGCGCGGGCGTGCTTGAGCGCGTTCGCAAGCCCCTCGGCCGCGACGAAGTACGCCGCCGTCTCGACCGTCGCCGGCGGACGCTTCGCAAGCTCGACGTCGACCGACACCGGGATGCCCGCATGCGTGGCGAGCGCGCGGATCGCCGCGTCGAGTCCGCGGTCGGCGAGGATCGGCGGGTGGATGCCGCGCGCGAGGTCGCGCAGCTCCTGCAGCGCCGCGGCCGCCGCCTTGCGCGCCTCGGCGAGATGCTCCTGCGCCTTCTCGGGGTCCTTCGCGAGCTGCTGCTCTGCAAGGCCGAGGTTCATCCCGAGCGCGACGAGCCGCGCCTGCGCGCCGTCGTGCAGGTCGCGTTCGATACGGCGCAGCTGCGATTCCGCGGCCTCAACCGCACCAGCGCGGCTCACGGTCAGCTCCTCGACACGCGCCTCGCTCGCCGCTCCGCGAGTCACGGCGCGAAGGCCGATCCCGAGGCCCATCACCGCGATCGGGTAGACCGGCCAGAAGTTCCCGAATCCCGCCGCTGCCCAGATCCCGATCAGGAACAGCCCGATGAGGCCGGCGTACCCGAGCTGCTGCGTGAGCGGGCTCCGCTTCTCGCGGCCCCACCAGCCCGCCGCGAGGACGAGCCCGGTCGGCAGCCACACCCACACCGGCCAGAACGAGCTGCTGCCGCTCCCCGCCCACACGACGAGCAGGAACAGGTCGAAGAGAAGGACGGCCCACGGCGATCTGTGGGCCGCCCTTCGCAGCAGGAAGATCATGGCGCCATTCTCGGTCACGCACCCTCGGGCGCAAGGTCGAGCTGCGGCAGACGGGCGAACGCCCGCGGGAGCCACCAGTTGCGCTCGCCGAGGACGGTCATCGCCGCGGGCAGCAGCAGCGCGCGGATCACGGTGGCGTCGATCAGCACCGACACCGCGAGGCCGAAGCCCATCTGCTTGAGTGAGAGCAGTCCGAGCGTCGCGAAGATCGCGAAGACGGCGACCATCACCATCGCCGCGCTCGTCACCGTCGACGCCGTCGAGCGGATACCGCGGTCGACGGCATCACGCGTCGAGTAGCCGCGGTCGACGAGCTCCCGGATTCGGCTGACGACGAACACGTGGTAGTCCATCGAGAGGCCGAAGAGCACCGCGAACAGGAAGAGCGGCACCCACGGCACGATCGCGCCGCTCGAGTGGAAGCCGAGCACTCCTTGCAGGTGTCCGTCCTGGAACGCCCAGGTCATCGCGCCGTACGCCGCACCGACCGACAGCGCGTTCAGCGCGATCGCCGTGAGCGCGACGGTGAGCGAGCGGAAGCAGAGAAGCATCAGCGTCAGCGTCAGCAGCACGACGAAGCCGAGGACCAGCGGCATGTGGTGGTCGATCGTCGTCGTGAAGTCGACGTTGCCGGCGGTCTCGCCGGTGACTGCGACCGAGACGCCTCTAATTGCGCCGATGGTCGACGGGATGAATTGCGTGCGCAGGGTGTGCAGCGCGCGCACCGACGCGGCGTTGTCGCCGTCGCCTGCGAGCGGGACGTCGAGCTCGAGCGTGTCGTTCGCGTGCCGCACGACCTGCACCGGCCGGCCGACGGCGCGTTGCAGCGATGCGATTGCCTCGCGCAGCCTCGGTCTGGGGACGTTCGCGGCATGCACGACGACGACGGCGGGGGCGTTGGTCGTGCCGAACGACTTCGTGATCTGCCGGTAGGCCTTCACGACCGGGAGGTTCTGCGGCGCCTCGGCGACACCGTCGCTCCGCGTGTGCATGTGCAGCGCGGGTGCGGCGATCGCGAGCAGGATCGCAACGGCACCGAGGACGGTCACCAGCGGGTGGCGAAGTGCGGGGCGAAGCGCCGCTCGCCAGAAGCGCGACTCGCGGTTCGCGCGCAGGAAGGGGATGCGTCCCCATTCGACGCGGTCGCCGAGCTTCGCGAGCAGCGCCGGCAGCACTGTCAGAGACCCGAGCACCGCCACGAGGACGACGAGGATCGTGCCGAGGCCGAGTGACGTGAAGACGCTGTTGCCGGAGAGCATGAGCCCGCCGGCCGCCGTCATCACCGTCAGGCCCGAGACGAGCACTGCACGACCGGACGTCGCCGCGGCACGCTGCAATGCTTCTTCGCGGCTCGCGCCGCGCAGGCGCTCTTCTCGCTCCCGCTTGAGGTAGAAGAGCGAGTAGTCGACGCCTACGGCCATGCCCATGAGCAGGATCACGCTCGCGGTCGGGTCGGCCTCGTGGACGAACGAGCTCGCGAGGTGCGTGAGCCCGAGCGCCGCGAGCACCGCGGTGAACGCGAGCAGCACGGGGATGCCCGCGGCGAGGAACGCGCCGAACGCGAGCAGCAGGATCGCGAACGTGATCGGCAGCGAGAGCTTCTCGGCGTGCGAGAGGCCGCTCGTCACGACCTTGTTCATCGCCTTCGCGATGCTCGCGTCGCCGGCCTCTGCGATCGTGTAGCCGGGGTGCGCGGCGGCGAGCTTGCCGACGGCGTCGAGCGCCGGCTGGATGCGCGCGTCGGCGGTGTCGGCATTTCCGACGACGTCGAAGTCGACGAGCCGAGCGTGCCCGTCCTTCGACACATCGCCGAGGTGGACGTTCCTCACGTTGGGCGTGCGCGTCAGCGCGGCGCGGACGCCGGCGACGGTCTTGCGAAACGCGGGTGCAGACGCGGTGAGCGTCCGCGAGCGCACGAGCACGTTCTCGCTGGCGCGGTCTTTCACGCCCGCGGCCGTGAGCATCTTCTGCGCGCGCGCGGCCTCGCCGTTCGTCTGCTCGGCGCTCGTCAGCTTGTGCGTTCCGTGCAGCGACCCGAGCGCGACGGCCGCCGCGACGAATGCGAGCCACGCGAGCGTGGCGGTCTTCCAGTGCGCGGCGCTCCACCGGCCCGCGCGGGCTGCGAGGTTCATCGTTCCCTCCTCCGGGAGTTGACGACCTCAGGCTGCGTGCGCGGCAGGCCCGGCACCACGGCGCCGCCCGGCGTCTCGCGGTGGTGCTACCTCCAGGACGGGAATTCGGGATGAACCGCCGTTCAACGGCTCCACCAGCGATAGATCTGCCCGTCGCGAAGCTCGAACGCGGACGGCGCCACCAGGCCGTTCCCTCGCTGCAGCAGTTCGAGGACGTTGTTTCGCCCGCGAACTTCATCACGGTGCGGGTCGTACCAGTGGACG